>JASFFN010000172.1:0-5110 GCA_050124275.1 Roseobacter sp.
AGGTGTGAAGAATGCCAATGGCGATGTCGTAACGGAACTGACGGCCACGCAAATCCGCCAGATGACAGCCGACGGCACGATCGCTGGTGGCATGATCCCCAAGACGGAGACCGCGCTGGACGCGCTCAAAGGCGGGGTGCGGGCGGCGGTCATTCTCGATGGCCGCGCGCCCAACGCCTGTCTTCTGGAGCTTTTCACCGAGCACGGCGCGGGATCCATCATTCGCGCCGACTGACGCAGATGTGTCACGCTGTCCGCTTGTGCTGCGCCGTGCGAAAATTAAGTTAGGAGCATGGAGAACGAAGCACTCATCCGGCTGTCGGTCTTTCTGGGCCTGTTTGCGATACTGGCCACTTTGGAAGCCTTGCTGCCGCGCCGCGCGCGCAGTCAGCCACGCAGCACGCGCTGGGTGACGAACTGGAGCGTGACGGTGATCAATACCCTGACGCTCCGGCTCATGGCGTTCGCTTTGCCCCTTCTCGCGGTCGGAGCCGCACTCGATGCGGAGGCACAGGGCTGGGGCCTCTTCAATGCAATAGACTTGCCTTTTTGGCTTGAGGTGCTGGCCGTCGTCCTGATCCTCGATTTCGCCATCTGGCTGCAGCATCTGATCACCCATAAGGTCCCGATCCTGTGGCGTCTGCACCGCGTGCACCATGCGGACGTGGACATGGATGTCACCACGGCGATCCGTTTTCACCCTGTTGAAATCGCACTGTCGATGCTCTTGAAAATCGGGCTGGTCTATGCCCTTGGCCCCGCTGCGATCGCGGTCGTCATTTTCGAGATCGTTCTTAACGGAACAGCGATGTTCAACCATTCCAATCTTGCCTTGCCGCAATGGCTCGACAGGCTGGTGCGCCAGGTTTTCGTCACGCCGGATATGCACCGCGTTCATCACTCTGTGCACCGCGAAGAGCATGACAGCAACTATGGCTTTTCGCTGTCACTCTGGGATCGCCTGTTCGGCACCTACATCGCACAACCGGCGGCGGGACACGAGGCGATGGAAGTCGGTCTGCAATGGCAGGATGACCGCCCGAGCAAGCTGGGCTGGTCACTGGCTTTGCCCTTTACCCGCAAGTGACCTATGACGACTTGCATAGGCAGGCCGAGACACGTCACCTGACAATACTGGGCGGTTTTCATCCTACAGCGTCCGATGACACGCCGGAAGGCTGTCAAACGCTTCTCTTGGTTGGTCCCCTGGAGCCCGATTTTTGGCGGGTATTCACGGCATCTCCGGAATGGCAGGACGACGCACCGGACCCGATGGACCGCTGGTCCACTCGCGTCATCGGAGACTGGGCGGCGGACATTGGCGCGCAGGCGCTCTACCCTTTCGGCGGCGCGCCGTTCCTTCCGTTCTTTTCGTGGGCGAAGCTGACGAAACGTATTCACGCGTCTCCGATCATGCTGTTGGTACATGACAAGGCCGGCCTCTTTGTTTCGTTTCGCGGGGCCCTGGCTTTGAAACAGCGCATCGCCCTGCCCACCCCTCCTCCCAACCCGTGCGAAAGCTGTATCGGTCAACCGTGCCGGACGGCCTGCCCCGTAAACGCATTTGACGGCGCGAACTATGACGTGCCAGCCTGCAAGAATTATCTGTCCACGTCTTCCGGTCAGGACTGCATGGACCGCGGCTGTGCGGCAAGACGCGCCTGCCCGGTTTCCCAACGCCACCAGAGGCTAGCCGCACAGTCCGCCTATCATATGCAAACTTTCAAAGGATGACCCCGTGCTGCGATTGATCCTGATGCGCCATGCGAAATCCGATTGGAACCACATCGGCCTTGCAGACCACGACCGTCCGCTGAACAAGCGCGGTAAAGCATCGGCCAAAGCCCTTGGCGACTGGCTGAGGGAGAAAGGATACATCCCCCAAGAGGTTTTCTGCTCATCGGCGGAAAGGACGGGTCAAACGCTTTTGCGCCTTCAGCTTGGGACCTCGCCCGATACGAAGTACACGCGCGCTCTTTATCACGCTGATGCCCAGTCGATGCTGACGGTGCTGCACGGTGCAACTGCGCCTTGCGTGCTGATGCTGGGTCATAATCCCGGAATATGCGAATTCGCGCATCGGCTGGTGTGCGATCCGCCCGGACATGACAGGTTCTCCGACTATCCCACGGGTGCGACACTTGTTTGCGACTTCGACGCGCCCGACTGGGCGGAAGTCGGGTGGTTCAAAGGCAGCGTGGTCGATTTCGTTGTTCCGCGTGAACTCTTGGCCGACGAATGAAAAAGCGCCGCCCGACAAGGGCGGCGCCATCCACTAAAACCGATCGTTTGGATCAGTGGCCGAGGATCTGGCTCAGGAACAACTGCGTCCGAGGCGACTGCGGGTTGTTGAAGAAGGCTTCGGGCTCGTTCTGCTCGACGATTTGCCCGGCATCCATGAAGATGACGCGGTTCGCGACCTGACGGGCAAAGCCCATCTCGTGCGTCACGCAGAGCATTGTCATGCCCTCTTCGGCCAGTTCTATCATGGTGTCGAGCACCTCTTTGATCATCTCCGGGTCCAGAGCTGATGTCGGCTCGTCAAATAGCATGATGCGCGGCCGCATGCAGAGCGAGCGCGCAATCGCGACACGCTGCTGCTGACCGCCCGAAAGCTGCCCGGGATACTTGTTGGCCTGATCGGGAATCTTCACCTTCTCAAGGAAATGCATCGCGGTTTGTTCTGCTTCCCGCTTGGGAATCTTGCGCACCCAGATCGGGGCGAGAGTACAGTTCTCGAGAATGGTCAAATGCGGGAAGAGATTGAAGTGCTGAAAGCACATGCCGACCTCGGAACGTATCTTGTCGATATTCTTGAGATCGGACGAAAGCAGCGTGCCATCCACTTCGATGGTGCCCTGCTGATGCTCCTCGAGCGCATTGATACAGCGGATCAGCGTGGACTTGCCGGACCCTGACGGGCCACAGATTACGATCCGTTCGCCCCTGTAGACCGTCAGGTCGATATCGCGCAGCACGTGAAAGGCGCCATACCACTTGTTCATCTTGGAGATGGTAATCGCGATCTCGTCAGAGACCTTCATTTGAGATGCTTCAGCCATTGTTCAGGCCTCCTTTAGCGGTGGTCGGTCGCAAGGCGACGTTCGAGCCATTGTGAGTATTGCGAGATGCCGTAGCAGACGATGAAGAACAGCAGCGCGGCGAAGCCGAAGAGTTCCCAGTACACCCCGTTCCATTCGGTCGACGCGAGGATCGGACCCCGGATCATGCCCACGAGATCGAACATGGAGATCACCGAGACCAGCGTTGTGTCCTTGAACAACCCCACGGCGACGTTCACGATACCGGGAATGGAAATCTTCAGCGCCTGCGGCAGAATGATGAGCCGCATCGCTTGCGGGTAGTCCAGCCCAAGGCTGTCCGCAGCCTCGTATTGTCCCTTGGGCAAGGCTGCGAGGCCGCCCCGGATCACCTCGGCGATATAGGCGGACGAGAACATCGTGATCATGATCACCACGCGCAGGAACAGGTCCACCGATGATTCAGGCGGGAAGAAGTAGGCCAACATGACCGATGCCACGAAAAGTAGCGTAATCAGCGGCACGCCCCGGATGAACTCGATGAACACCACGCAAATCCATTTGATCAACGGCATCGAGGACTGACGTCCCAAAGCCAGCGCGATCCCCAGCGGGATGGACAACGAGACGCAGGTGACGCCCAGCATCATGTTCAACATGAAGCCGCCAAGATCACGGCTCGGCACGGCTTGCAGCATGGCGGCCTCGTTGGCCTCTTCCGTGATGAGCAACCCGCCCAGGCTCCAGACGATCAATGCCGCGGCAATCGCTCCGAAAAACCCGACGGCAAAACTTCCCGCGACAAAGCGCTTCCAGACCACACCCGCAGCGATACACCCTGCCAAAGCGACGATCGGAGTCAGGATCGTACCGCCCCAGATGAGGTAGTAGGCGATGAAAGGATAGAGCGCCGTGAAAATAAGCAGCTTGCGCGGCAGATCGAAGAACAGCACCGGCGCAGCGGCGACAAAGAGCAGGATGAAGGCCAGCCCCGGGCGCCAGTAAATCTCTTCCGGGTACTGGAACCCGAACAGCAACTGGTTCCATCGCTCTGTCAGAACCGAGAAACAGGCGCCGGTTGTACCGGCCAGTATCTCCCGACATTCCGCCAGACTGGACGTCGTCCAAAGACCGTTCAGGATCCAGGGCAGGGTTCCGGACAGTATCAGGTATATCAAATAGAGCGATACGATGGTCAGGAGCGCATAGCCGGGGCTCGAAAAAAGGTTATCCCGCACCCATTTGATCGGGCCGGCGGCACTGTAGGGCGGTTCGCGCTCCGGAATGGATTCCGTACGGACGAAGGAGACGGAGTGTTGATGCGTATCAGACATGAATCAGCGCTCCTTCAAGGCTACGGATTTGTTGTAGACGTTCATGATTGCCGAGATGGACAGTGAAATCGTCAGATAGAAAAGCATCAACAACAGCACGCATTCTATCGCGCGGCCCGTCTGGTTGAGCGTGATGCCGCCCAGTGTCGCGGTGATGTCGGCATAGCCCACGGCAATCGCCAGAGAGGAGTTCTTGGTGATGTTCAGATATTGCGAAATCAGCGGCGGAATAATCACGCGCAGCGCCTGTGGCAACACCACGAGGTTCATGACGCGGTTCGGACGCAGCCCGAGTGCGGAGGCGGCTTCGGTCTGGCCCTTGGAGACTGCCTGGATACCGGCGCGCACGTTCTCGGCGATAAAGGCGCCTGTGTAGATCGAGAGCGCAAACCAGAGTGCGATGAGCGGCGCGCCGATCTGGATGCCGCCACGGAAGTTGAAGCCGCCGAGTTCGGGATACTCCAGCGAGATCGGGCGGCCCATGATGAAATACATCAGGATCGTCGGCACGAAAAGGATTGCGAGGCTCGGCCAGCCCATCGGCAGCAGCTTACCGGTGGAATAGAGCAGATTGGTCGCGTATCGCCGGTAGGCGAAAACGCCTGCGATGGACGCGAGGAATGTCAGGACCACGACGATGGAACCGGCACCCCAGACTGGCGCGGGTATATAAACGCCGCGGTTGGTAAAGGCCATCGACCCCCACAACACCATCGACGCCTCCGGTTCGTCGCC
>JASFFN010000173.1:0-5107 GCA_050124275.1 Roseobacter sp.
GTCTCCGATCTCCTCCCTGTTCTTGATCACGGTATCCTGCAGGTAACCAAGCAATACCGAAGGATTCTGAGGCCCCTTGAGAACCGGGGCCCCGGCACTGACGAAGCCATAAGACTCCGTGCAGTCGATGACGACCTTGCCGGCGCCCATTGAATTTACCGCAAGGGCTGCCATCCTTTCCCCTGGAACGTTGGCACCGTAGAAGACCAGAACATCGAAATAGTGCAGCAAGTCCGTGGGTGGCAATTCACCATAGCTGAAGACCGACAGGTCGGCATACCGCGAGTTCCGGATGTAGTCCTTGCCCTTGGCATTGGTCATCAGGTGCAGCGTGATGTTTGGGCTGTAGTTGACCATGGATATCTGGTTCAGTGTCTCATCGCTTTCTTCCAGGTCTTCGAAGGGAATGTAGATGAAAACCTGACAGGACTTGTCAGCAGACTGAACGGGTGCTGCCGCGATTTCCGTCAGCAACGGGCTGATCGGGTCAGCATGAAGGCTGGGTTTGAACTGCGGGTTCAAATTCAAGAGCTTTGGCTCCCGGCCGGTTGCGAAAGCTATCTTGTTGCGGGCATTCAATTCGCCCTGAAGGTCGTTGAAGTAACCCAAGGCCCAGATCGCACCGTCGTTTTCATGTTGAATATCGCTCAGAAGTGTCTGCGCTTCCTCCGACATCGCATCCGCACCAATAACAATGACACAAGCTGGCGACACGTCGGCGATATCGGCCAGAAACGGAGCCATCTCGTATTTGTTCTGCTTCGTTATGTCATCCGCCATGAAACGCCGGTCTATCGCGACATCATGCCCTCGCTTGTCGAGTTGAAGCGCGAAAAGCAGCAAAGCATCGAAGTATTTCTTCGATACCTGAGCGCAACACAGCAAGATCATGCTGTCGTTTCCGATGTTCGCGCGACGACACTGTCGAAGCTTTTCTGGAAGGCCTGTTCGGAAAACCGGCTCAGGGTCGTCTGGCCAGACAGGACATTCGCCCTGTAGCGGTCGGGGTCCGCCATGTATGTGGCGATGATGCCGTCCACGTCTTGCGGGTCAGCCCCGATGGCCCCGTCTCCGAAAGGCCCGGCGGTTTGCGGGTCGGTAATAACCAGCTTGCCGGCTGCGATCGCTTCGGCGATCACGCGACCGAAACTTTCACGCCAGGTACGGGCAGTGAAGTAGACGAAAAAATCAATTTGGTCGAAGAAATGGTCAACCGGAATTTGCCCGAAACGATAAAGGTTCCAGTGAGCCGGCAGATCGTCGCGGCGCATCAAATTGTCAGCGCCTAGAATGGTGTTGCTTTCTGCGCTCGGGGGAAAACACAGATGCAGAACCTCGCGCCGGGGGAATTTCTCGTGTCCGGGGCGAGAATGGCGGCCACGACGGTTGCCCGGCGCAACCGTCGGTTCTGCCATGCGCATCGAGCAAATGTTGAACCAATCGTTCTCGAGCACACACCATCCTGACGCCGCCTGGCTGTGGCGACGCCATTCCTCGACAGTATCGCGATTGTACGCGGACACCGGCGCGAGGCTGCGCCGGAGCACCAGCGCATTCCTTTTGATCTGAGACAGACATTTATCCACATCAAAGGCCAGCGCCCCGCCGGGACGCAGGAAATTTTCGTGCGTCACAACGATCAAATGTCTCGCGATGATCCTTGTCGGCAGATCATCCTGAAACTTCAGGCAGGATGGATTGTGGAAAATGACAACATCCGCTGCAACTTCCTTCATATCCCAGTTCAGGGGCAAACCCAGCCGAAGCAACGCGTCCTTGAGCTGGGTGGCGACGTGACGTTCGGCAAACATGGCCGTATCCAGTGCGAAAACCCGCACGTGCGCAACGCGACTGACCACTTCCAGTTCAGCCGCTACAGCGGATGACGTCCCCCCCGGAAAGCGTGGATCAATGATATAGGCAACATCAAGATCGTCGTATTTCTTTTGCGCCAATGTCATGCCTCAGTAAATGCGCGCGTCAAACCCGTTCTGAGACCTCGTGCCCTGCAAGCCACTGTCGTCGGAGACGGCATCGAACCGGTTAAGTTGGCCGCGGTCGACTTCGGAAACGAAGGAGCGCAACTCGACGGCCAGGGCGCCGTTGCCCGCAGTCAGATTCGGGTTCGCTTGAACATAGGTGTACAAAGCACGCCAATCCCCACTTTCGATCAGTTTTTCTATGGTCAGCAGTTCCTGCATACTGAGGTCCTGCTGAGCGTGTGCGGAACTGCCCATGAGAACGAGCATTGTTACAATCGCGAGAAGGTTCTTACTTGCCACATCAAATTCCAGAATACTGCGCTAAAGTTTGTTCATTCATGACCGGTCCTAGGAACATCTATTGCGAAGATCCTTTCAAGTGATCTCCGCGGCGCAAGCTGTTGACCAGGCGCTGTTCCAGTTGGGCTTTCGCTGCGGCCCGGCGTTGCGCGGCCGAGACGGGTTGTCTTTGTGTGCCGGTCGCTGCGCGCACGGCCTTGCTGTTGCCCTGAAGCCATATCTCTACCTGTCCGGGTGGCGGTGCATTGCGCAGATATGTAAAGTCTCGCGCCGCCCCACCGATTTCGGCGGCGATTGCACGCGCCACTTTTTCGTCGCTCGCATTGTAGTAGCGGACATGATTTTTAGAAACCCTGAAGTCAACGCGGTTCACACTGGCGACTGGAAAACCTGTCGCCGACAGGAACTCCGCGTTGTCGGCTATTTTTTCCTCTGAAACATTTGTCGGTGCGAATGTTACCAGTCTGAACCGTCGGGCAGCGTCCGCGTTCATTCCAAGTTGTGCCGAAAGCGTTGACTTCACGTCGGCGGGTCCGATTTCAGGCATCTCAAAAGCCTGACGTCCGATCACCGGCACTCTGGCCGAGATTGCCTTTGTCGGCGGAGCGTCAACGACCGATGCCCTTATCAGAAGGTCTAAGTCAGAGGGCGCGCTATAGACGAACCCCTGTATTCCATCATCAAAAACGACCAGTCGATCCGGTTGCTGTTGAACGCCCTTGGGGACAACACCCGGCGACCCTTCAAATAACGCTGGCATCGCCATGCGCGCGGGCGTGACGTCGTTGGTCGATGCGGGGAAATGCCGGGATTTTTCAATCAAAGGTTGGTTCAGGTTCGCTACCACGCTGGCAACCTTCACGGTGCTTTTCTGCGGCAATATCGGAAGCGCGTCCTCGGTTTCGTCCAGTACTCCCTGCAACCGGGGCGCAACGGCCGGATGGACCGGGCTTTCAAATGGAAGAAAGACATCGACAGGCTGAAAAGACAATCCGGAGATGATCGCATCGTCCACCGCGGCAGTGTCAAATCGGGGTGCCGGCGCGTTTATGGCCGGAGCCACGGGATCCGCCGAAACAGCGGCATGCAATTCTGGAGTATGACGCTTGTCCGATCCAACGGGATTCTCCGAAGCAGGAACAGCAAATGTCATTGACTCCGTGTTTTCGACTGGCGTCAGCTCACTCAATGCGACCGTCGACACCGCAGGAGCCTCAACAGCAATGCTGCCAGGCTCAGATACTACGACATCCCGCCTGATATCGTTTACCGAAATCCAGCCCATCGCGACAACGACGCCGAAGCTGAGCACCATCCCGAACCCCAAGCCGAAGAAACAGGCAAAGGCAACCATGGGCATGGAAGACTTCATAGCTCTGCCGTCGCCCGCATCGACCACGGGCGTCAGGCGCGATCGGCCCAACGCGGCTTGCGAAGGTTGCGAATTTGCACCGAGCGTCCCGGCCACATCCTCGGGCGGCCGCATCGCAGGCCTGTCAGAATACGCAGTCGCCCCGGGGCCGGCACTCAAAGAACCCAAACGCGCGGCAGGGTCTTCATCCAGAAACCGCGGTCGTTGGAGTTTTGGTTTATCGAGGGACTTTCCCTTCGCCTTCAGCAATTTTTCACGCTTCGCACGCGCGGCGGCCAATCGTTCTTCCAAATTGCTTCGAGACGTGCCTTGGGTTTGCAAAGCGGATGAGCCCGCCTCGCCACCTTGGCCTTCTTCAGTCAATCTGGACATACCCCAAAGTCCCCAGACGGCATTGAAACAACATATGATCGAATCTGAAATGCCGACAACAACAGTATCAAAATTCGATGTCAGTGCAAATTCTGACAACGTTCAGTCGCGAAAAACAACTCTCAACTCATGAGAGCATAAATTCATCTGGTTTTTCGCAAAGGTTGAGATCCGGGCAATCATTTTTCCCGGTCAACGCGAACTTCGATTTTGATGTCCCGGTCTTCAAAGCGATGCGCCCTCGTCCCTCGAAGACACGCCCTGTTTGATCTGACTCGTCGACTCATCATCGCCCTTGAATGAGGGGTCGCGTCGTCGTCGTCGTGCGCGACGGACGCACATACTGCTGGAATTGCAGTTGCTCTCGCCGCATTGCCCAAAACATGCCGCAGTTTTCGTGTAGGAACAGGCAGAATCGTGAACAACCGAGGTTCAGATGAAGAATTTCCTAACAACGGTCGCGCTGCTGTCCGTCACATGGCCGGTACTGGCAAGCTCCGAAATACAAGATGGGGACGTCAGACCGACGCGGCCGGGCGACGAGAACGGCGAAATCGTGCTCTCCGACGGTCTGGCAGAGTGCGCCGCCATCCTTGCCGTTGCGTCGACAAAGTCGAACAACCTGGTCCAACGAAACGGGATGATGAACGGGTCGGCAACTTGGTTTGCGGCGTCAGGAGATCTGGCGCTGGAGGAGGGAAATCTTCCGGAAACGGATCTATGGGAAAAAAAGGTCTCGAACTGGGCCGAACGGATCGGCAGTGTCGATGCCATGGCGCAATTCGAAGACTGGATGGCCTATTGTGCAGACATCGGGCAACAGAGGGGTCTGGACCCGGTGTATTTCGTCGCGCGATAACGAGCACGGATCGTCTGCTGTGACAGGCATGCCAGGGCTGATTGTCTGCCTGATTTCAAAACGGGCCAACCTTTAGGCGCTGTTGCGACAATTTTAACAAGGACAGCGACCAATTGCAGCCCGCTACCCGTTTCGAACGCGGAAAGGCAGCGTATCCTTGTACCAACGATACTACCAGCCGGGCATGACGCTTTATCCGAAACTTCGGCTGCTAAACCGCCG
>JASFFN010000174.1:0-5094 GCA_050124275.1 Roseobacter sp.
GGTTGAAGGATGTTCAGGGTCTGAATCCCCAAGGCGACAAGGTCGAACGGATGTCGGTCCAATGCGCAAAGATGGAGGCCGGTTTTGTCCGGCTTCCGAAATCGGCACCCTGGCTGGAAACCTATCTCAAGGAGATGGGGGAGTTCCCACAAGGCCGCTACGACGATCAGGTCGACAGCACGTCGCAAATCCTTAGAACGCTGGAGTCTCGGCCATACCAGATCAGAGGTTTATCGCGCTATAAATGATCCGGTCCAGAGTTTGAGTGCTCCAAAATGCTGCCGTTCATGCATTTCATCTGCGCATAGGTCCCGTCCGCCAAAGAACCAAACTCCGATCCTTGGACCGCTGGTGCAATAGACCTCCATGCGCTTAATCGCACCGAAAATTGAAAGGCGTGTGCTCGAACGTATTCCAACCCTCATTCGGTGGGGCGACGAATGTGGTATTGACGCAAGCAAGTTCGTAAGAGCATTTCGCATCGCATTGAAGCCTGGGTTAGCGCGCTGCCTTGGACAAAGCTTGAAAACCATCTCAGAACCGCTGAACGCATGTCGCACCGCTGTAGGAGATACCTGAGGAGCCGTTTCGATTTACTGACCTACAGGTGCCCTTCTACGAAAGTGCCCTTCGCCTGAAACAAACATGGACACAATCGGCATCGTTCGCAGCCGATAATTGCGCTGCTCAAACTGAAGCGGCCTCTCATTTGGGCTGTATAGGCGCGTCTTGACCGCCTATACGCTAAAGTTATTCCTCAACGGGCGACCACTTTCCATCCGGATCGTAGGCGTCCATTTCGGCGGCTATGTCCAGCGTGTCCTCGCCGAGGATGGCTTCCATGATGACGCCGTTCTCCGAGACCATGAAACTGTGGACACCAGTTTCCCCGTAGACCGCCGGAACCGCGAGCAGCGCGTGTCCGCCGACCATGTTGCCGTTGACGACGTAGTCCATTGCCCCTCCGGGTGCTGCATCGCTCTGCGCTGTCAGGATGCGGAAATAGTACCCAAAAAAGGGCTCCGGCGGCTGATCGGATGTGCCGTCGCTGTAGCCGGTCGTAGAGGCGCGGGCGAAGAGTTCTCCGAGCAACGGGTCGTCTCCCGGCCAGAACAGGCCGTCGCGCGCCTCGGGCGAAGAGGAGATGATGTTTTGCGCAAACTCCATCACGCCGTCGCCGTCGAGATCGCCCTGCCGGAAGGTGTTCTGAATGGCGACATAGGCATCGAGCAGCTCGATAATCTCCAGCTCGTTCGATCCGATTTCCCGCAGCCTGACTTCCTCGCGTCCCGCGTCGTTGTCGAAGGACCACGCACCGCTATCGGTGCGCGCGACGGGCACCGGGAAGAGCCATCCTTCTTCGCCAAGCGCGATCATGACAGACCCGTCTTCTTGTGGCTCGAAACGATAGCCTTCTGCGTAGAGCCCCAAGAGCGCCAGACGGTTCAGCTGATCCTCCACGGGATCACCTTCGGACAGATAATCCTCTGCCTCCGAGCCAAAGACTTCAAGTACGGCGCCCCGGTCAGAGGCACGCAGCGCGGACATCATTGCTTCGAGTGCATCCTGCGGTGTGGCGAAGCTTGCGGGTTGGGCTGTGGCCGCCCCGGCGACCGACAGGCAAAACACGCAGGCAAGTTTGGATATCATGCGCATGGTTTCAACCCCTTCTTTTCATTTTGCCGCCAGCCTTTTTACCTCGGCTGGATGCTTTGCGCGCCTTGGGTCCGGCCGAATTCTTCTTGATCGCTTTCGGCTTTTTTATGGATGCGGGTTTCGACGCTTTCTTGATTGGGGCTTTTGCGGCGGCTGGCTTTTTGATCGATGGCTTCTTGGTCGGCAGGTTGGCCTTGGGTTTTACGGCCTTGCTCGGCTGAGGGCGATTGACCTTCACCGCGTCGCGATTGACCCCGCCGAGATCCCGATTGGCCATCGTCTTGCGCACGGCTTCGGGCTTCAAGTCAGCCCCCGGTCGGGAGATGTCTGGCGCGCCTGATGCACCGGAAAGCTTACCGCGCAGCGCGTCTCCGCGGCCGTCGGACTTGTTGACGGGCAACTTGGTCTTGCCGTCTGCGTCGCGCTTCGCGGCGATCTTGTCGCGCGCCTTATCCTTGCTGCCTGTGTCGGGTCTCCAACCTCCAACCGGGTCCCGGTCGCGGATGTCTATGTCGCGGTCTTTGAAATTGATATCGCGGTCGCTGAGGTCGATGTCCCTGTCTCTGTCGCCGAGGTCGACGCGGTTGCCGATGTTTACGTTGCCGTCCACATCAATATCGACATCCGGATTGCGATAGATCGGACCACCGCCCCAGCCCGCGCAGTTGCGGCACCCCCAGTAGTCATCCCAGTCATCATCATCGTCGAAGATTGCGTCCAGGACGGTAAAGGTGCCGTAAGTGATCAGGCCGGTCGTCAGAGCGTCAGTGACAAGATTGCTGTTGTCCTGCGCATAGACTACCTGCGGGTCATATTGTGGTACATAAACGACCTCAGGGTCGGCGGGCTGTATGATCACGTCTTCTTCTTCCGTGACCTCGACAAGTTGCTGTTCGCCAGAGACAAGTGCACCGGAGTTGATCGCTTGTGTCCGCATGGTCTGCACTGCGGCCATGACGTCGTCCGTCTGGGCCAGCATCGCGTCCCCCATCGTCTCGGTCCACTCGATGTGGAGCGCCATGTCCTCGATGACTTCCGGGAAGGCGACGGCGAGCACTTCGACGCTTTCATCGTACTCCTCGGCTTCAACGGCGGCTTGGATGACTGCCGGATCCTGTCCTTCATTGACCGTCAGCAGACGGTCGCTTTTCACCACCTCCATCGGATTGGTGGAGGCCACGAGTATCTGGATCAGAAGCGTGTCGGGAAAGAGTGCCACGGGAGCCACCAGATTTTCCAGTTCCGCCTGGGTTAACAAACCCTCCGCGGCGACCTCGGCGGGTGGTTCTGTCCCGGCATCATTGCTTTGCGACATCGCAGTCGAAGCGATGGTCACTAGCGCGACAGCAAACGGAATGAATTTGTACATTGGTAAATTTCCCCCACTGAAGTGCCCGATCGTCAAACTTAAGAAGACGTTGGTCGATAAGGCCCTGCTACAATGGCTTAAAAAATGTGCGCGACGCAAGTCAGACTTACTTTTCTGTGTCAAACCGGACCATTCAGATCAGGCTAGGCAATGACGCAAGCTAAGTCGCAGGATAACTGTCCGATGCTCTAGGTCGGTTCACAGTGAAAACGTGATCGTTAATAATCGCCGTTTTCCAAGACTGGATGGACAGGCACGTTCATGGTCACAGGCGCATTAACATTCCGTTTCAGCGAACCAAGCACTGGAAAACTCTCGGCCAAATTCGACGTGTTTAAACGGATCGCCGCTGCCAGATCCTTGACCAGGGTCTCTTCCACAGTCGTTCGCGTCACAAGGGTCGCCATGACGGATAAACTTGGCACTTGTTTATTTGGAAAACCATAGGGCGTGAGGTCAATTTTGGAGACGCGATAGTCCTGTGTGACTTCCATGAACCTTGAAATTCTGTCTCCTGCAAATGGCACGATTTTTGCACCACACTCGTTCACGGCCTTCGAGACAAGATCACTGGGATGTCCAAGAACGAAAATCGCGGCATCGATGCTGCGCTCACAAAGGCCCTTCAATGAAGCATACGGTTCGAGTTGGCGTTCATTTGCGAAAAAATCTCCGGGCAACTCCAGTTTTTCCAAGAGCGCACGGATCGTGGCGTTTCGTCCGGAAGCTGGGCGCCCGATATCGACAGTTTTTCCTGCCAAATCAATGGCAGCACTAATATCGGAACCTGGTGCCGCAAGAATTGTTAGCGTTTCCGCGAATAAGGGCATCACGACCCGCATGTCGGACATCGCCGTGTCGCTGTCAAAAGGAATGTCACCTGCAAAGGCGGCATTCAGCCAGTCCGATTGGACTATTGCAAATTCAACTTCGCCGGTGCGGAGCGTCTCAAGATTGTACAACGATCCTGCCGAGGGCTCAGGGCTGCATCTGCGCCATGTGTCGTCTGAAGCGTTAAAGGCCTCGCACAGCAAGCGCGCCACAGGATAATAATTGCCTGCAACGTCGCCTGACCCGATGCTGAAGAGGCGCACGTCTTGCGCTAGGGCAGCTTGCTGAGAAAACAGCAAAATGAATGAGACTAAGCTGGCAAGAAAAGGTTTAATCATCTCTGCGATCGGAATTATCCTGTCAACACACGGGGGAGTGAATACGTGCCTGAATTTGTTTATGACATTCCAACTGCGCGTTTGGCTATATGGTTTGTGATTTTAGCACTCGCTGCAGTCGCGGTTGGACTTTTTGTGATAAAGCCAATTCTCCGTCTTCTTCTGGGGACAGGACCTGAATTCAATGCATCGATTTACTATGTGACGTCTGGCTTCAGCCTCTTTTACGGGCTGCTTTTGGGCCTCCTTACTGTCGCAGCGTATCAGAACTCGGAGCGCGTCAAAGAGAGTATATTCAACGAGGCGACCGCCTTGGGCTCACTATATGCGCAACTTAACGTATACCCGGAGCCCTTCAGAAGCGATGTTAAGTGGAACATGCGTGACTACACATTGTACACTATTCATAAAGATTGGCCGGCGCATGCGGAAGGAAAGATCCTAAGCGGCGGTTACACGCGCGCCGAGGCGATCCGACGCAAACTTACGGAGTTTGTGCCGCAAAACGTTGCAGATGAGATTGTGCACACCGAAGTCGTCTCTTCGTTTCAGGATTTTGCGGACGCTCGTCAACGCAGGCTTGCCGGTGTTGTAACTGCGATACCAAAAGTGCTTTGGCAGGCGGTTCTGATAGGTGGCGCGATCAGTATATTGCTGATGACGATTTTACGGATACGGATACTGCAACACCTTGTTTTGGGCAGTATTACGGCATTGTTTCTAGGCGTGATTTTGTTTGTCATCACAACTCTTGATCGTCCCTTACGCGGCGAAGCGGCGCTGCAACCAGATCCTTTCAAAATGCTATGGACAAGATCGATGGCCTGGGATGAACCGGTAGGAGAGAGGTTTTAGCATGGCTGAATTTCATGTGCATAATATCGAAGGGATGCGGCAGGT
>JASFFN010000175.1:0-5076 GCA_050124275.1 Roseobacter sp.
CAAGCCGCGTTTCGCGATGCAGAATCTGGCGCTGGAGGTTGGTCATATCCACCTCGTCGCCATCGCAGATGGTCAGGCATCCCACACCGGCACTCGCCAGATAGATCGCAGCCGGAGAGCCCAGACCGCCCGCGCCGACGATCAGAACATGTCCGGCGAGAATCTTCTCCTGTCCTTCGATATCGATTTCGCGCAGCAGGATGTGTCGGCTGTATCGAAGTAAGTCCTTGTCTTTCATGTCACTGTTTCCATCGTGCCTGACGTCGCGCGGTTGCAGGGTAGTGCTAAAGCGGACGCCGCGAAACCCCGGTCTGGGGGAAGGTATACTGCGCTTGCCAATCGCGCGCCGTGACCCTAGCGTGTCGCAAAAAAATTGGGGGTATCATGCGCATATTCGGAGTGATTGGTTGGAAGAACTCCGGCAAGACACATCTTATGGTTCGCCTTGTGTCGGAAATCACGTCGCGCGGTTATTCGGTTTCAACCATCAAACACGCCCATCACGCTCTGTCGTTCTCCACCTGCGATGAGGAGGGCGAAGAGCAGCGCCCTGCCGGTGCCCGTGAAGCCATTTTTGCGTCGCCGGCGCGGTGGTCGCTGACCAAGGAGGTGCCTCCGGCGGCAGACGAGGATCCGCTTTCTGAACTGGTGGAACGGCTTCAGCCGGTAGATCTCGTGTTGGTTGAGGGATACAAGCTCGAAGGCCACCCCAAACTTGAGGCTTACCGCGCAGGCAGCAAACGTGATCTGATCGCGCGGGAAGATGACAGAATTGTCGCAATCGCGTCTGATGCAATGCCCGGTGGCATGACCATTCCGGTGTTCGATCTCGATGATACGATCGGGATCGCGGATTTCATCGTGGATTTTGTCGGCTTGGCAAAACAGACGGACGAAAACGCGGCAAGCCTTTGACTTGAGTCAATGCGTTGTTGGGCCAGATGTGCCAGTGTTCAGAAAGATTGACACTGCCAAGGATGACACAGAGATGTCCGAAATGGGTATTGGTCATAATACGCAGGGCGCTTCGGTCACGATAGAATCGCGTCTTTTCAACAGCCTGATGAAATACAGAGGCCAGAAATCCACCCGCGAAAGCTTTACGCTGCCTGCCGGGTCCACGGTTGGCGATGTGCTGAAGGCTTGGGGACTGCCGCAAAACAAAGTGTTCCTTTGCCTGCGCAACGGGCGTGACGTGACGCCGGGGCTTGTCGGGGATGCGATAAATGCCGATGCTGTTCTGAACGATGGCGATGTGATCGCTTTCTCCGGTCCGGTGCCTTACAGCTACGGCTACGGCGCCCCGATTGTCTGAGCCTCTGGGCTTCAATACCGATGCGCGCAGGCTGGTCGGCGGGTTTATCCGCCTCCCCGCTGGAATGTCCTTTCAAATCGCGTGAGAAACTCCAGACGCGCGCCCTTGGAAAGGGCGGACATTTCGATGACCACGCGGACGCGCGGCAGCCGCACCAGCCCGCCGAGAATCGCGTCCGGTTGCGGGTCGAAAGAGCAGGTCACCGCCGCCCCACCGGCCGCGTTGGACAGATCGTATGAACCGTCGCGCGTCTTTCGCGCTGGCGTGCCGGTAAAACGCCGAAGCCCGTTCTCGAATTCGGCTTCGGTGAAGGACATCAGTTTTTCCACCTTTTCGTCCGGGATCTCTCTGGAAAACAACTGCCTATCCGCCTGCAACCGGCGGCCATACGGCAAGGACGTCCCCCGCCTTGAGAGCCACTTTGCCGCGTTCTTCCGGAGCGTGGAAGATGCCGTTCAAAAGGACCAGATGACATTTTTCACGTGGCACCTGATGGGCATCCAGAAGCCCGAGGATCGTCGTTCCGCTGTCGACATCCACGACGATCTTGTTGCGCTTGGCGCCGGGCGGGAGGCATGAACCCAAGGACGCAAACAGTTTCAGTGTGACCTGCAATTCCGACAACTCCGTTCTGGCCAAGGCACGCTAGGCGGGCAGGGCGACCTTTGGTCCGGTATATCCCGCAATCGGTCTCTGCTGCATGACAGCGACATAAGCTTCGGCCACGCGACCGGGACTCGCCATCAGTTTGTCCTTCCATGGTCCGAGATGCAATTGGGTTTGGATCAGACCGCGCAACATGCCCACGTGATCGGTCATGCCGACACATTGCGCCCCGATCAGCTGGTCGCCTTCGAATTCGAGCCGGATGTAGCGATTGGCATCCTTGTCGAAGAGTACCGCGCGCTCCCCGCCTTCCACACCTTCCCAGGTCCCGAAGGACGATGAGATCAGTCCAAGCGTATCGAGTACGTTCATGTTCAGGCTGCCCCGGTGCGCGGTCTTGATCCCGCACATGTTGAGCGCCGCGATATAGCCGTGTTCGACGGCAACCGGCTGGATCGCCAGCATGTCGTTATGGCCTGTGGACAGGTTGATGCCTTCGGCAACGTCACCGGCGGCAAAGATTCCTTCGGCGCTTGTCTCATGGTACGGATCGACCTTTACGCCGTGGTTCGTATCGATGCCGCTGCCGTCGAGAAAGTCGATGTTCGATTTTACTCCGGCGGCGATCACAACCAGAGCCGCGGGAAGCTCCTGGCCGTCTTTGAGTTGCACGGTGAGCGGATGCTCATGCAAAGTGGCGGACCCGGCAGGCGCGGGTTCAGCACTCGGTTCCGAAGCGCCGCCGCCGAAAATCCGTGTAAGAAGCCCAGGCTTCTTCTCCGGCGCGGCGGTGGCCGCCTTCTTGGGTTCCTCCGAGGTGTGGATCGCCTCGACCACCGCGTCCGTCACCACCCTGACGCCTTTGCCCTCGCACCAGTGGCGGAGAATATTGCCGGCGGTCTCGTCCAGCATCCGCGGCACCATCCGGTCGCCCATTTCGACCACAGTCAGCTCAACGCCCATTTTCACCAGCGCTTCGAGAATGATACAGCCGATGAAACCCGCACCGACCAGGACCACCGGCACACCGGGTTTGGCCTGTTCGGCAATCTGCCGGGCATCTTCCATAGTCCAGCAGGTGTGCACGCGGGGATTGTCCAGACCTTTGATCGGCGGACGCAGCGGGGTTGCGCCGGTTGCGATCAGCATGCGGTCGAAACTCAGCGTGCTGCCGTCGGCACAGGTCAGCGATTTTGCGGCCGGGTCGACGGCTGTGACCGGCCCTTGCTTGTAGGTAATGCCCTTGACTTCATAATGGCCCGCGTCCTGACGCAGATAGGTGCCGTCCTCTCCGATCTTGCCTTCCAGAAGATAAGGGATCGCCATACGTGAATAAGGCGGCTCCGGTTCTCCGCTGACCAGCGTGATCGTTGCGTCCGGCGCGTGTTTGCGGATTGTTTCAGCCGCGGTGACGCCCGCCGGCCCGGCTCCCAGAATGACATGATGCATGACGCACTCCCCCGTTTCTGATGAAATGACATGACAAGCGAAGCTGTCGTAATAATTAAGCCGGGACACATGGCGCCCCGGCTTTTCTTGTCTTACATGCGGATCAAACCGCCAGGCGTTCCAGCGTCTCGTTGGTCGGAACCCCGTCCTGCGTCCAGCCGCGCAGTTCGTAGTATTCCGGCAGCATCTTGTCGAGCCCGGCTACCAACCCCTTGGCGGGACCGGTCTTCGCCGCATCCTTCAGAAGGCGCTGAGGCAGATTGTCATCCGCCGCTGTAAAGCCCGCCTTGTTGTTGAAGATGCGTTCCATGTTCCAGATGCGCTCGCCAGCTTCGAGCATCTTGTCCACGGTCCAGTTGCCCTCGCAGGCCGCGTCGACTTGCGGTGCGATATCTTCCAGCGTCCAGGCAAAGGTCGTAAAGACGCAAAGCCCGGAACTGTCGACCGCTGCCGTGGCATCCTGGAACGCCTTGACGAGACCGGCCTTGCCGTCGGTGACAAGCGGGTCGGTCTTTTCGGGAATGCCGAGGATCTCCGAGGACACCGTGTAGGAGCGCAGGTGGCAGGCACCACGGTTCGAGGTGGCGTAGGTCAGGCCCATCCCCTGAATGCCGCGCGGATCATAGGCAGGGAATTCCTGGCCTTTCACCGTCATGGACAGTTCAGGCTTACCGTATTTTTCGGTCAGGCGCTTCGAGCCCAGCCCGAGTTCCTTGCCGAAACCTTCCGCCTTGCCGGTGAGTTCGACGCATTGCACCAGCGCTTCGGCCGAGCCGAACTTCAGTTTGATGCCGCCGGTCACCTTGTCGTCGATGACGCCGGTCTCGTAGAGCTCCATCGCCGCACCGACGGTCGCTCCGAAAGAGATCGGGTCGAGGCCCTGCTCGTTGCAGATAAAGTTCACATAGGTCAGTGCTTCGAGGTCATTGATACCCGTCGCGCTGCCAAGCGCCCACGCCGCCTCGTACTCCAGTCCGCCCGAGGCGTGCCAGTACTCGGGTTTGTTCTGAATGGTGAAGTGATTCTCGTCGATCTTCGAAATCCGGCCACAGGCAATCGTGCAGCCAAAGCAGGCTTGGTTGGTCAGAAGGTTCGGTTTGCCGTCCGAGCGCCGCGGTTCGGCCATGGCTTCGGCCGAGATGTCGCCCGCGCCTTCGAACTGCACCTCCGCGCCGTTACGGGTCGGCATGGCCCCCGCTTCGTTGATGACGTTCATCAGAACCTGCGTGCCGTAGGCGGGGAGGCCCTGACCGGTCACCGCGTTGTCCTTCAGGACCTTTTTGCCGGCGTTGGTGGCGTCCATGAAGGCTTTGAAGTCCTTGACCTTAACGCCGCCTGTCCCGCGCACGGCGACAGCCTTGATGTTCTTGTTCCCCATGACGGCGCCGACGCCGGAACGGCCAGCGGCCCGGTGCAGGTCGTTCACGATGCAGGAATAGAGAACCTCGTTCTCGCCCGCCACGCCGATCGCGGCCACATGGATCATCTGATCCTGATGGGTGGATTTGATGTACTTGTCGGTATCCCAGACGGATTTGCCCCAGATTTCGCCCGCATCGCGAAGCTGCACCTCATCATCGAAGATCGTGACATAGATGGGCTTTGGTGACTGGCCCTCGAAGATGACCATATCCCAGCCGGCAAACTTGAGTTCGGCCCCGAAATAGCCACCAGAGTTCGAGCACGCGATAGCGCCGGTCAATGGC
>JASFFN010000176.1:0-5068 GCA_050124275.1 Roseobacter sp.
GTTCTTGGTACGACGGCTGAGCACCTGCATCGCCCGACGGATTTCCTCGTCCCGGCCAATGATCGGGTCGATTTTGCCCTCTTCGGCGCGTTGCGTCAGGTCCATCGCGTATTTCTTCAACGCGTCATACCCTTCTTCCGCCGAAGCGGTATCAGCCGTCCGGCCCTTGCGGATCTCGTTGATCGCGCCGTTCAGCCCCTGTGCCGTCACTTTACCGGCTTCCAGAGCGGCCTTTGCGCCGGATTTGACCATGCACAAGGCCATCAGGATGCGCTCGACGGGCACAAAACTGTCGCCTGCTTTCTTGGCGAGCGCTTCGGCTTCGGCCAGCACTTTCGCAGTCGCGTTGTCGAGGTAGACCTGAGCTGCATCGCCGGTCACTTTGGGCATCTTGCCCAGAGCAAGTTCAAGTGCCTGCACGACCTGTGCAGGTTGTCCGCCTGATGCGGCGATCAGGTTGCTTGCAAGCCCCTGTTCGTCATCCATCAACGCTTTGAGCAAGTGTTCGGGCGTCAGACGCTGGTGGCTGTCCCGTGTTGCGATTGTTTGCGCAGCCTGAATGAAACCGCGCGACCGCTCGGTGAACTTCGATAAGTCCATCATATTCTCCTTTCAATAAGCGCCTCGTCCTGTTGCGCCCGGCTTCGCGGCACGACAACTTCGAGACCTTCCAATGTCATGTGGGAAAAGGCCCCTCTGCATTCAAGAGCACTCATCTCCCGCCTTAGTTTTGACCTACAAGATCGGGCTGGCAAGCACCGTGATCCAAGTCAAATGGTATCTGGGAATTTCGGCAATCATTTCCCCGTTTCGATCCTTCGCGGCGTGATTAAGTTTTCAGCACGAGGGTGGGAGCATGAGTAATCCGGTAAAGCGTGATCCTCGGGTAAAGAGCTGGCATATTATGCCAAATCACAAAGCCCGCTTTTGCTGTTGCGGGCGCTCAGGCCGGACCGTCGCCGAGACCTTTTTCGTGGCTGCCTAGCGTTCCTTAATGAGCCGCGACATGTTTCGAGCTTCAACGGTTCGGCCTGATACTTTTGCCCGGTCGCCAATGTCCCCCGGCAGGACCGGGACTTTTTTTGTTCGAGCGGCCGCATCTCATGGACAGTTCACTTTCAACCACCTAAAGGATCCGCAATCGCACATGGAGGTTGAGACATGGCAGATGACCGATTGATCGTCGCGCTTGACCTGCCCGATGCACTGGCCGGACAGTCTCTCGCGCAGCAACTGGGTGACGCCGTCAGTTTTTACAAGATCGGATTGGGCATGTTGACGGGCGGCGGCCTGGCATTGGCCAACGAGCTCAAACAGGAACACGGCAAGCGTATCTTTCTCGACATGAAACTTTTCGACATCGGCGCGACGGTCGAAGCGGCGGTGCGGGGGCTTGTGCAGTTCGACATCGATTTTCTCACGGTACATGGAGATCCCCATGTCGTGCGCGCGGCGAAAGAAGGGGCTGCCGGTTCCCAAACCAGGATACTCGCCGTGACGATCCTCACGTCACTCGACAGAAACGATCTCGATGATTGCCTGATCCGCGACGGCGAGGTTCCGGATATCGTGGCCGCGCGCGCGGATCGCGCCTTTGAGGCCGGCGCGGACGGCGTGATCGCCTCCCCGTGGGAAGCAGCCCTGATCCGCGCCCTGCCATCCTCAAAGGATCGTCTGATCGTGACACCTGGGGTACGGCCCGCCGGGTCTGACCGGGGCGATCAGAAACGAGTCGCAACGCCCGCGCAGGCAATTTCGGACGGCGCCGACCACATCGTGGTCGGTCGGCCGGTCTGGACTGCCGAATATCCACGCAGGGCGGCGGAAGCCATTGTTCAGCAACTGGGCGGTTGAATTTCCACGCGCGCAAACTGCTGAAAATTAGCTATTAATCCAAGTTTTCCACAACGCTGGAGCGGTCCTAAATCGGCCACGCAGGCACGCTACAGACTGTGTCCTGAACACAACAGACAACATTATGTAGCAATTTTCATGCGCAGACGCTTTGGCGCTTTCTCCCTGAGGTGGTAAGTTGACGTTAGGTGATACTCCCCGACGAACCGTGTCTTCCTGAGGTTCGTTACCTCCCCCCGCTGGACGAAAGCGGGGGGCTTTTACGATGGGTGACACCATTTGCCCCGCCCGACAACTCCTGCGCATTTTCGATGTTCATTTGCAGCGAAGGCTCCTAGAATCTCGACCGTCCAACACCAAACGAAAATCCATGCCCAGCCTCTGCCGCGATTGCTTTGCAGACTTTTCAGAAGCCTCACGCTGCCCGACATGCGGCAGTCCGCGTATTGTGTCGCATCCGGAACTGCACACACTCTCGATCGCCCATATGGACTGCGACGCATTCTACGCGTCGGTGGAAAAGCGCGACGATCCAGGTCTCGAGAACAAACCCGTCATCATCGGCGGCGGCAGACGCGGTGTCGTATCCACCGCCTGCTATGTCGCGCGCATCCGGGGCGTGCGGTCCGCGATGCCGATGTTCAAGGCTCTCAGACTATGCCCCGATGCGGTGGTCATCAAACCACGCATGGAGGCCTATGTCGAAGCCTCGCGCGCCATCCGCGCTCTGATCGAAGAACTGACGCCGGACATAGAACCCCTGTCGCTCGACGAAGCGTTCATTGACCTCTCCGGTACCGAGCGGCTGCATCGCGCACCGCCGGCGGTCATGCTGGCGCGTCTGGTCAAACGCATGCAGACGGAGTTGGGGTTGACCGGATCGATTGGCCTTTCGCACAACAAGTTTCTAGCCAAAGTCGCTTCCGATCTCGACAAGCCGCGGGGTTTCTCGGTGATCGGAAAAGCGGAAACAAACGAGTTCCTGCGCGACAAACCCGTGCGGCTGATCTGGGGGGTCGGCTCGGCAACGCAGGCTGCTCTGGAAAAAGCCGGCATCCGCAGCTTTGCCGATCTTCTGCGATGGGAACGCACCGATCTGGTTGCACGATTCGGGTCCATGGGGGACAGGCTCTGGCATCTGGCACGCGGCGAGGACAACAGACGCGTCTCGGCCAATGCCCCGGTCAAATCGATCTCGAATGAAACAACCTTTCATGAAGACACCTCCGACCCCGACCTGCTTGATGGCCACTTATGGCGCATGGCAGAAAAAGTATCGGACCGGGCCAAGGCCAGGCGCCTTGCCGGGCGGGTCGTGACGCTGAAGTTAAAGAGATCGAATCATACCCTGCTGTCGCGCCAGACCAGTTTGCGGGACGGCACCCAGATGGCGGATACGATTTACCGCAGGGCAAAAGAACTTTTCGATCAGCTGGGCGATCAGGGCCCGTTCAGACTGCTGGGGTGCGGTCTGTCGGATCTCATCCCCGAAGACGCGGCAGACCTGTCCGGCGATCTTCTGGATCCGAAATCGCGCCAACGCACGGCAGCCGAACGTGCAACGGACAAGATCCGGCACAGGTACGGCGCAGATGCGATTCTGAAAGGGCGCTCACTGCGCTGAGATTGCGCCATCGCGGGCAGACCAAACCAATGCGGACACGCAACGCGACGATCACCTGAGCAGCTGCGTCACGCAAGAACGCCTGGAACCGGCCTCGATCCCGGCGGGTTATTCGGCGGCAAGCGGCATGCGCTCTCGCCCGATGCACACGATTTCCGCCACGGCCGCCTGAACGGCAGCCCGAACGGCGTCGAAATTGCGGTTCGGGACGATGCGCTCCTCATCCATGTAGAGCGCGCGGTCGATCTCGACTTGTACCGCATGTTGCCCGCGCGCGGGCCGGCCGTAGGTTTGCGCAATATAAGCACCGGCAAACGGGGCGTTGCGCGCCACACGAAACCCCTGCGCCGTGAAAGCTGCTTCGACACGTTCGATCACATGTCCGGCGGCCGCGGCGCCGAACCGGTCGCCCAGCACGACATCCGGTCGCCGTGCGCCGGTGCGCGCCACGCTTTCCACGGCTTCATGAGGCATCGAATGACAGTCGATCAATACCGCCTGCCCGTGATACGCGTGTGCCTCTCTCAGAAAAGACTGCAACTGCCGATGATACGGATGCCAGTACCGGTCAAGGCGCCGTTGTGCCTCTTCCATCTTCAGCTTGCCGCGATAAATCGCACGACCGTTCGCCACGACCCTCGGGATGACACCCAGGCCCGACGCCACGCGCGGGTTATGACCTTTGCGCTTGACGCCTTCTATCAGCGCGGGATCCAGTTCGTCGGGACTGCGGTTGAGATCGACATAGGCTCTGGGCATTGCGGCCTTGATGAAGCGCGCCCCGAAAAGCGGTGCACAATCAAACAAATCATCAACGAACGCGTCCTCCGATGATCGCACCATTTGATCGCTCAGGACTGTTTTCGACATCATGTCCGGCGGATAGTAGGCGCCACTATGCGGTGAGGCGAAGACGACGCAACTCTCATCCGTCTGTGGAACACTCGTGTAAAATGCCGTTTGCATCATTGTCCGCCCATCAATCCTTTCGATGAACATAGCGCAGAAAATTCAAAAACCAAAAGCTCTTGATCCCTCTCGCGACTCCTTTTATAGACGCGGCTCAGGCGCGAAATCTCGCGCCCCATACTTGTTTGGGGTCTGAGAAAGCGCAACAACATTTTGGGTGATTAGCTCAGCGGTAGAGCACTTCGTTGACATCGAAGGGGTCACTGGTTCGATCCCAGTATCGCCCACCATTGAAATTCACCGGTCCGGTTCTGCCGGACTGCCCGCAACACGGCGCTGGCCAGCGCCACAACATGAGGAGACGACCATGAAGGTTCGCAATTCGCTCCGCTCGCTCAAGAACCGGCATCGCGATTGCCGTGTTGTGCGCAGAAAGGGCCGCGTCTATGTGATAAACAAGACGCAACGTCGGTTCAAAGCGCGCCAGGGGTAATACCAGTCAACAATGCAGAAAAAGCCGCTCCTGATCGGGCGGCTTTTTTGATTCACCGGCACGGTATCTCGCGCACTTCGAATTGGGGGACGGAAGAATAAGGCGCGAAATCGGTCGGGACGGCTGGCTCAACCGTCCCCGCCAGAAGCCTGTCTTGCGCATAGCGGTTCGGATATTCGACGAGTTCA
>JASFFN010000177.1:0-5056 GCA_050124275.1 Roseobacter sp.
GCGTTCTTCCGGCTGATGATATGCGACTTTTCCGGCTTGCCCTTCTCGGCCCAGTAGGTACGCACCATGCGGATATTGGTATCGTTGGCTTCGGACCCGGACCCGGCGAAAAACACGTGGTTCAAGTCTCCGGGCGCCAGTTTGGCGATTTCCTGAGCCAGAGCGATGGCGGGCACATGAGTCGTCATGAAGAAGGTGTTGTAAAAGGGCAGTTCCTGCATCTGCCGCGCGGCGACGTCCGCCATCTCGCGCCGCCCGTAACCGATGTTGACGCACCACAGACCTGCCATGCCGTCGAGAATCCGGTTGCCGTCGCTGTCCGTCAGATACACCCCGCTGGCGCGCGTGATGACGCGCGCGCCCCGCTCGGCCAGCTGGTCGTTGGCCGTGAAGGGATGCATGTGATGGGCCGCATCCAGGGCTTGCAGCTCGGCTGTTGGCATGTGGTTTGAAATAACGGACATGGAGCCCCCGAATTGTTAAGAGAAAAGCAGTTGGGTTGATCGCCACAATATGATCAAAAAAAATGCTGTCAATCGAATCGGTCGGGCGGAGCTGTCGCGCAAACCGCCGCGCGAATTTGAACCATACCCTGGTGCACATCCTCGGCCATCGCCGCTGCGGCTGCATCCGGATCGCGCCGCATCAAAGCTTCGAGCAGTTCGGCGTGTTTGTCCGGCAGGTTGAGTGTGCCGTATCGACCGCAGACAACGCGCAGGGACGGCCCGAATCGCAGCCACAGCCGATCCACCGTTGCCGCAATGATCGGGGCGTCCGCGATGTCATACAGACAGGCATGGAAGTCATAATTGTGCTTCAGATATGCATGGATGTCGCCCATACCGATAGCCGCGTTCAGCGCGTCATCCCGTTGTTTCAGGAACGCAATCTGCCTCGCGACGATTCGTGTCGCCGCGCGTCTTGTCAATTCCGGCTCCAAGGATTTTCTCATGAAATCAAGTTCTTCTATGCAACTTTCCGAAAGCTCCGGAACCATCACACGGCGGTTGCCCATCATGTTCAATGCGCCCGCGGCGATAAGGCGCCGAATTGCTTCTCGGACCGGCGTCATGCCCATGTCCAGCGTGTCGGCCAGCCCTTGAATGGTTATCGCCTGCCCGGGTGCGAGCGTTCCGAACAGGATCTTGTCCCGCAGGTTCTCGTAGGCGGTCTGATGGACCGGCTTTTGTACCATTCGCGTGGCTGCGGGCGCTGCTGAAATTTTTGGCATTTATGCTACTGAAAATGTCCCTGGGTTGAACGCGTAAGGGCATCTCTTGCACATGCGCGGCTTGCGTGAAAGCATAATGCATCTTGCCAAGGTCGGCAAAAGTTGATCAAATTCTGATGATCCGGAAAACCGGACACATAAACGGGAGTGTGAAATGAAGAAGCTCATGATGAGCAGTGCCGTCGTGGCGCTGACGGCGGCGGCGGTGAGTGCCGACGAAGTGCGGGTGTACAACTGGTCTGACTACATCGACGAAGACTTGCTGGAAAAATTCGAAGCCGATACCGGGCTTGAGCTGGTATACGATGTGTTTGACAGCAACGAGGTCCTGGAAACGAAGATGCTGGCAGGCGGGTCGGGGTACGACGTCGTGGTTCCGTCGGGTACTTTCCTCCAGCGCCAGATTTCCGCAGGGGCTTTCCAGAAACTGGATCGCGCCAAGCTGCCGAACATCACGAATATGTGGGACGCGGTCGAAGCGCGTACCGAGCAATATGATCCGGAAAACGCATACTCGATCAACTATATGTGGGGTACGACGGGTATCGGCGCCAACGTGAACAAGGTTAGGGAAGTTCTTGGCGATGACGCGCCTATTGCGTCCTTGAGCCTTGTGTTTGATCCCGCCAATATGGAGAAACTGGCGGAATGCGGCGTCCACTTCCTGGATGCGCCCACGGAAATGATACCGGCCGCGCTGAAATACATCGGCGAAGACCCCGACAGCCATGACCCCGAGGTCCTGGCGAAGGCCGAAGAGGTGCTGTTGGCGGTTCGGCCCTATGTGCAGAAGTTCCACAGTTCGGAATACATCAACGCGCTGGCCAATGGTGACATCTGCGTGGCTTTCGGCTGGTCGGGTGACATCCTGCAGGCCCGTGACCGTGCCGCGGAAGCGGATAACGGCGTGGAAGTGGTCTACAATGCACCGGCGGAGGGTGCGCTGATGTGGTTTGACCAGATGGCCATTCCGACGGACGCGCCCAATCCCGAAGGCGCGCATGTGTTTCTGAATTGGATCATGGATCCGCAGAACATGGCGCAGGCGTCGAACTACGTCTACTACGCAAACGGCAACGCTGCATCCAAGGAGTACCTCGTAGAGGATGTGATTGGTGATCCGGCGATCTATCCGGACGACGCCACGATGGAAAACCTCTACACCACCACACCATATCCGGCCAAGGTTCAGCGCGTGGTGACGCGCATGTGGACCAAGGTCAAGTCGGGTACCTGATCTGCCAGCCAAGACCGAGGCGGCGCCGCAAGGCGCCGCCTTTTTCGAATTTGCCCGGCTGACGGGCGCGCAAAGGAAACGTCGTGAACCAGTCCGTTTTTGCTCCTTGGGACGACCCGACCGAAAAACCGCTGATCCGCTTCAAATCCGTGACGAAACGGTTCGGCGACTTTGTCGCAATCGATGACCTGACCCTCGACATCTTCGCGAAGGAGTTCTTTGCGCTGCTTGGACCGTCTGGCTGTGGCAAGACCACGATGATGCGCATGCTTGCCGGTTTCGAAGCGCCGACATCGGGTACGATTGAACTGGCGGGACAGGATATCGCGCCGATCCCGCCTAACAAGCGCGCCGTGAACATGATGTTCCAGTCTTACGCGCTTTTCCCGCATCTCTCTGTCTATGACAACATCGCCTTCGGGTTGCGGCGCGACAAGATGCCGAAAGTCGACCTCGACAACCGGGTTGCGGAAATGCTCAAACTGACGCGGCTGGAAAAGTTCGCACGCCGCAAACCGCATCAGATATCGGGCGGTCAGCGGCAGCGCGTTGCTCTGGCCCGGAGTCTCGCCAAAGCGCCGAAACTGCTGCTGCTGGACGAACCCCTGGGTGCCCTCGATGCCAAGCTGCGTCAGGCAACTCAATTTGAACTGATGGACATTCAGGAAAAGACCGGCACCACATTCGTCATCGTGACCCACGATCAGGAAGAGGCCATGACCGTGGCCAGCCGTGTCGCCGTGATGGATGAAGGCCGCATTGTCCAGGTCGAAACGCCTCAGCGCATTTACGAAGAGCCGAACAGTCTCTATGTCGCGGATTTCATCGGTGAGGTGAATATTATCTCGGGCACGGCTAAGCCTGTCGGAGAGGACCGGTACGAGCTGGCATGGCAAGAAGGACAACCGCCTTTCATAGTCAGCTCCCAGCGGCAGATCTCTGACGGCCAGACCTGTCATCTCGCTCTGCGTCCCGAGAAAGTATCGATCAGCGCGGAACGCTCGCCGGATGCCGTGAACGCCGTGCAAGGAAAAATCCTGGATATCGCTTATCTGGGAAATCTGTCGACCTATCATGTCGAAGTGGCGGGTGGTCTGGTCATCAAGGCGCAAACCGCGAATAACCGTCGCGTTGCCCGCCGAACCTTCACCTGGAACGATGACGTCTGGCTGGAATGGACAGCGACAGCTGGGGTGCTCCTGGAGACATGAAGACGCCCGAAGAAATCGCAGAGAAAGGCACGCTCTGATGCAGCGCTTTTTCCTCATCGCCGTCCCCTACGCGTGGCTGCTGGCGCTGTTCCTCGTGCCGTTTGGCATCGTTTTCAAGATTTCCCTGTCCGACATCGCGCTGTCGATCCCGCCGTATACACCGACGCTGGGTGATGGTCTCGCCGCCTTTTTCTCCGGCCTCGATTTTGAAAACTTCGCCTTTCTGGCCTCTGACGATCTCTACTGGAAAGCTTATCTGAGCTCCTTGCAGATCGCGGTTTTTTCGACGGCGATGACACTCTGTGTCGCTTACCCGATTGCCTACGGCATGGCGCGTGCGCCCGAAGAGTGGCGCCCGACGCTGATGATGCTGGTTATCCTGCCATTCTGGACATCGTTCCTGATCCGCGTCTACGCGTGGATGGGTATTCTCAGTCAGGAAGGTTTTCTGAACCAGTTTCTCCTCTGGCTTGGCCTGATAAGCGATCCGCTGACCATCCTGAATACCAACGTCGCCGTCTACATCGGCATCGTTTACACCTATCTGCCCTTCATGATCCTGCCGATTTATGCGGCACTTGATCGGCTGGACGGCTCGCTGATCGAAGCCGCCGAAGATCTGGGCTGTTCGCGACTGCAGGCCTTCTGGCTGGTCACGGTGCCGCTGTCCAAGAACGGTATCATCGCGGGTTGCTTTCTGGTGTTCATTCCGGCCCTCGGCGAATTCGTCATCCCTTCTCTTCTGGGTGGGTCCGATACGCTGATGATCGGCAAGGTCCTGTGGGAGGAATTCTTCAACAACCGTGACTGGCCCGTGGCGAGTGCGGTTGCGGTCATTCTCCTGCTGATCCTCATCATCCCGATTGTCCTGTTCCAGCGCAACCAGCAGCGGCAGGCGGAGCAGGACTCATGACCAAGCTCAGCTGGTTCAATGTGACGTCGCTCACCTTCGGGTTCGCTTTCCTCTACCTTCCCATGCTGATCCTCGTGATCTTTTCGTTCAACGAAAGCAAGCTGGTGACGGTCTGGGCAGGCTTTTCAGCAAAATGGTACGGAGAACTGCTCCGCAACGACGCCTTTCTCGAAGCGGCATGGGTGACATTGAAAGTCGCGGTCCTGTCATCCACCTTTGCAACCGTTCTGGGGACGATGGCGGCTTACGTTCTGGTGCGCGGCGGGCGCTTCATGGGTCGCACGTTGTTTTCCGGCATGATCTACGCGCCGCTAGTCATGCCCGAAGTCATTACAGGCTTGTCGTTGCTGCTGCTGTTTATCGGCATCGGGCTCGACCGCGGCGTACTGACGATCGTGCTTGCCCATACGACATTCTCGATGTGTTTCGTTTCGGTTGTCGTGTCGTCGCGGCTTTTGACATTC
>JASFFN010000178.1:0-5049 GCA_050124275.1 Roseobacter sp.
GAGCATCGGTCGGCGATAAAAACGCTGTTTCCAAAAGCCCGCTTTGCAAAGCTCAGCGATGCCGGCCATTGGCTGCATGCGGACAAACCACGCGCGTTTGAGATGGCCGTGCGAGCCTTTCTGAGTGCCCGCCCGAGCGCAGAGGCCTGACTGCAACCTGCATCTTCCTTGCCAGGACGTCAAAGTGAGGCTCGGGATGGCGCAACGGGTCTGTTATCGCTTCCGGCGTGAAATCGGTTGCGAAGATTCCAGAGACATCTGTCGAAGCTTGCAACCAAAACAGGACTTTTCGCATCCTTGTTGGGCCCATTGGTAGTACCCCACGGTTTTTGGGCTGTGTTTCAACGGTTCACTCGAGTTGAAAATACATGTACTGTTCCGGGCCGTCGAAAAAATGAGCGAGCCGGACAACACTTTCGGTTTCGGGTCTGATCCTACGAACTCGGACGCGGGACAAGAACCAGTGGCATCGACGCTGCCGGTGCAAAGGACTAGGATATCCTGAGCGGGCCCGATTATGCATGTTCGACCGGGGCTGCGCCTTCTGGTTCAGCAAAAAAGGCACAGCTTGCGTAACATCACCGGACCGGCCTCGTGGCATCCGGAGTTGGCGGCAAGGAAGTCGTCTCGCAATCGCCGACCGACATTCTCATTCCGGCATAGGCACTTTGTCCTGCCTCTGCGGTTTTCGGGTTCTGCGGGAACCGGCAAAAAAGGACCGTGGACAAAAGGAGTATTGTTCCAGGCAACACCAGCGACTTCATGGCGATCGTCCAACTCGACAAAACTGGTGTTTTTCCTTCGTTGACGCTTTGCCTGCTTTGCCTCTTGCACCCAAGGCCGCCATGCCTATAACGCAGGACAATTTGAACGTAACTGCGTTCTGCAAGCGAGGGGCCGATCATGCCGAAAAGAACCGATATCAAATCCATCATGATAATCGGTGCGGGCCCCATCGTCATCGGACAGGCTTGCGAATTCGACTACTCCGGCGCCCAGGCGTGCAAAGCGCTCAAAGAGGAAGGCTACCGGGTCATCCTCGTGAACTCCAACCCGGCCACCATCATGACCGACCCGGAGCTTGCCGATGCCACCTATATCGAACCCATCACGCCCGAGATGGTGGCCAAGATCATCGAAAAAGAACGCCCCGATGCGCTGCTACCGACGATGGGCGGTCAGACGGGCCTGAATACCTCCCTTGCGCTCGAAGAGATGGGCGTGCTGGACAAGTTCAACGTCGAAATGATCGGTGCAAAGCGCGAAGCGATCGAAATGGCCGAGGATCGCAAGCTGTTCCGCGAGGCCATGGACCGTCTTGGCATCGAGAACCCCCGCGCGGCAATTGTAACCGCGCCAAAGGACGCAAACGGCAGGAAAAACCTGACCGAAGGTGTGCGCCTCGCCCTTGAAACGCTGGAAGATGTGGGCCTGCCCGCGATCATCCGCCCCGCCTTCACCATGGGCGGAACGGGGGGCGGCGTTGCCTACAACCGCGACGACTACGAACGCATCTGCCGCTCCGGCATGGATGCCTCGCCGGTCGGCCAGATCCTGGTGGACGAGTCGCTGCTGGGCTGGAAGGAATTCGAGATGGAAGTCGTGCGCGACACCGCCGACAACGCCATCATCGTCTGTTCGATCGAAAACGTCGACCCGATGGGCGTGCACACGGGCGACTCCATCACCGTGGCCCCGGCGCTGACGCTGACCGACAAGGAATACCAGATCATGCGCAACCGCTCGATCGCGGTGCTGCGCGAGATCGGTGTGGAAACCGGCGGCTCCAACGTGCAGTGGGCGGTGAACCCGGTCGATGGCCGCATGGTGGTGATCGAGATGAACCCGCGGGTCTCGCGTTCTTCGGCGCTGGCGTCCAAAGCCACGGGATTTCCCATTGCAAAGATCGCCGCAAAACTCGCTGTGGGCTATACGCTCGACGAATTGGACAATGACATCACCAAAGTCACGCCGGCAAGTTTCGAGCCCACCATCGATTACGTGGTGACCAAAATTCCGAAGTTCGCCTTCGAGAAGTTCCCCGGCAGCACGCCCGATCTGACGACAGCGATGAAATCGGTCGGCGAAGCCATGTCGATCGGGCGTACGATCCACGAGTCTTTGCAAAAGGCACTGGCCTCTATGGAACAGGGGCTGACCGGTTTCAACGAGATCGACATCCCCGGGGTCGGCGTTGGGCGATGGGAAACCGAGGGCGTCAATCAGGCTGCCATTGTAAAGGCGATCAGCAAACAGACACCCGACCGGCTGCGCACGATCGCACAGGCGATGCGTCATGGCGTTTCAGACGACGATATTCACGCCGCAACGATGTTCGATCCCTGGTTTCTGGCCCGAATACGCGAGATCGTCGAAGTGGAGCGCGACCTGCAGCAGAACGGGTTGCCGCAAACCGAAAAAGCGCTGCGCGATCTGAAGATGCTGGGCTTTACCGATGCCCGCCTCGGAGAACTGACAGGCCACGACGAGGCAGGCGTCCGCAAAGCGCGTCTCGACCTCGGCGTGACTGCCGTTTTCAAACGCATTGACACGTGCGCTGCGGAATTCGAAGCGCAAACACCGTATATGTATTCGACCTACGAATCCCCTGTCTTTGGCGAGACGGAATGCGAGGCACGCCCGACACACCGCAAAAAGGTGGTGATCCTTGGTGGCGGACCCAACCGGATCGGCCAGGGGATCGAGTTCGATTATTGCTGCTGCCATGCCTGCTACGCGCTGACCGGGGCGGGATACGAGACCATCATGGTCAATTGCAATCCGGAAACCGTTTCGACGGATTACGACACATCGGATCGCCTGTACTTCGAGCCGCTGACCTTTGAGCATGTGATGGAAATTCTGCGTGTCGAACAGGAAAACGGGACGCTTCACGGTGTCATCGTACAGTTCGGCGGGCAAACCCCGCTCAAGCTGGCAAACGCGCTGGAAGAGGCGGGTATTCCGATCCTCGGGACGACGCCGGATGCCATCGACCTTGCGGAGGACCGCGAACGGTTTCAGAGGCTGGTGCAGGATCTGGGCCTCAAACAACCCCGAAACGGGATTGCGCATTCGGATAGCGAAGCATTGGAGATCGCGGCCGAGATCGGCTTTCCGCTCGTCATTCGCCCTTCCTATGTACTCGGCGGCAGAGCCATGGAAATCGTGCGCGACCAGTCCGGCCTCGAACGGTATATTTCCGAGGCGGTTGTGGTTTCGGGCGACAGTCCCGTGTTGCTTGACGGGTATCTCGCGGGCGCGGTCGAGTTGGACGTGGACGCGCTGAGCGACGGTACGGATGTACATGTCGCAGGCGTGATGCAGCATATCGAAGAAGCGGGCGTTCACTCGGGTGACAGCGCCTGTTCGCTGCCGCCCTACTCGCTGTCCCGCGACGTCATCGCTGAAATTGAAAACCAAACCAAGGCGCTGGCAAGGGCCCTGCACGTGGTCGGATTGATGAACGTACAGTTCGCCATAAAGGACGAAGAGATATTCCTGATCGAGGTCAACCCGCGTGCGTCGCGGACCGTGCCTTTCGTTGCCAAGGCCACGGATTCCGCCATCGCCTCCATCGCTGCGCGGATCATGGCGGGGGAAAAGCTGTCCAGCTTTCCGCTGCGCCCGCCTTACGATGAAAATGCCGCCTATGACGATGTGCTGCCGCTGGGCGACCCGATGACGCTGGCAGATCCGAACATGCCCTGGTTTTCAGTAAAGGAAGCCGTGCTGCCGTTCGCCCGCTTTCCCGGCGTGGACACGATCCTCGGCCCCGAAATGCGCTCGACCGGAGAGGTCATGGGGTGGGACAGGGACTTCCCCCGTGCCTTTCTCAAGGCGCAGATGGGAGCAGGAACTTTCCTGCCGTCCGAGGGGTGCGCTTTCCTGTCGATCAAAGATGCCGACAAAACCGAGGACATGTTGAAGGCCGCCCGGATATTGCTGGACCAGGGGTTTACGCTGGTCGCGACGAGGGGGACCGCCAGGTGGCTCGACGAGCATGGCATGGCGTGCACGGTGGTCAACAAGGTTTACGAAGGCCGTCCGGACGTCACCGACATGATGAAGGATGAAGCCATCCACCTTGTCATGAATACAACCGAGGGCGCTCAGGCTGTCGAGGACTCCAAGTCAATCCGCTCGATCGCGCTCTACGACAAAATTCCGTACTACACGACCGCCGCCGGCAGCTATGCGGCGGCCCTCGCGATCGAGGCGCAGGCCGCCGGAGACGTGGGCGTTAAACCGCTGCAGGGATGAGGGCACGCATACGTGCTCAACCGGTTTCAGCTTGCGCGGCGTCCCGAGCAGAGCGGTGCGCCCTGACCCCAAGCGTTCCACGCCCGAATGCGCGCAAAAGCTTGGTCGCCTGATGGGTTGGAATATCCAGTCTCCGGATACGGGTATTGTCGGCCACGATGGAAGAGCCTGTCCAGGCGGAAGGCGACCCAGGCAGGAAGATAACCGAGTGCGTCTCGCCCCTTTCAATTTCGAAGGCGATCTGCTCGTAGTCATCAAAACGCACAAGGACAGGCGTCATCATGGCGGCCAGCGCTTCGTCTGAAGATGCGCTGCCGACCATCCCTTTGAAAATGGCGTAACCCGGGATCATGTCGATCAGAAACCCGTCCAGACGCTGCAATCGATTGCTGAAGAACGCCCGTTTCGCGATCAGCCCGGCCAGATAACAAACGAGCACGATAAGAAGAATTGCAAGAATATTGACGGAAGCGATGCCGGCATAGGTTTCGAGTGGCATGTACTTTCCCAACGGCTTTGCAACCGCGATACTCATCTGGAACACCTTGTTCAGAATGATCGCGACGATGGCCAGTGGTGCCAGAAACAGTATTCCGCCGAGAATTGTCGTCTTCATGACCGCCCCTTCTTTTGTCACGACACTGACATACTGCATGGCTGACCCGGAAGGAAAGCGCCCGGACCTCGAAACATTCCGGTTCGGGTGAGATGCTTGCCTCTTTCGGAGATGTCCTGCAGGGTGAACGGACAAACTGAAACGAGGCGAGCCATGCGCATTTTCACGTC
>JASFFN010000179.1:0-5013 GCA_050124275.1 Roseobacter sp.
GCTCTTTCGATAGGCGGAGGCACCCGCGCTGCCGCGCGTCAGGATCAGGATCTCCGGCCCCTGCCCCAACAGCGTCGCTGCCTTCCCGGCGAGATCGGCCTTGCCCGGAACAATCCAGTGCAGATCTTCGTCTGACACTTTCAGAATGTCCGTCACCGCGATCATCCGGTTGAGGCGCGCGCGGTAGCGGGCGTCATCCCTGATGAACCCCGGCCGGATATTGGGATCAACGACAATCGCACGCGTCGCCGCCTCGCGCACGGCCAGTTCGGCGTAGAACCCGGCACAGGGCTCGCTGATGAGACTGATGCCGCCGAGGTAGAGCGCCGACACGTGATCGGGCAAGGCGGGGATATCGCCGGGCTCCAGTTGACGCCCTGCCGTATTCTCATCGTAAAAAGTGTAGGTTGCATGGCCATCTGTCAGCCGGACGAAGGCGAGTGTCGTCGGCAGATCGGCGCGTATGGCAAAGCTTGCATCCACGCCACTCGCGCGCAGATCACCTGCAAGCTGCTCTCCGAAAAGGTCGGTCGACAGGCCGGTCAGAAACCCGGTTTTCGTTCCGAGACGGCCCAGAGCGATGGCGGTATTGAATATCGCCCCGCCGGAATGGGGCACGAAGCCTTCTGCCCCGGACGACATGGTCTCGGGGATCATGTCGATCAATGCTTCGCCGCAACATAAGATCATGGGGTTTCTCCTTCAGAAGGCCGAACCGGGGCCCGCTGGCTTATGCTCCCAATTGGCTCGCAGCCCGCGCGAGGCTTTCGATCCCTGCCCAGTCTCCTGCATCGATCAAGGCAGGGGGAGCGACCCAGCTTCCCCCGGCGCAAAGCACGTTCGGCAGCTTCAGATAGCTTTCGGCATTCTCGGGACTGACACCCCCCGTCGGGCAGAAAGAGATTTGCGGCAAAGGCGCGCCGATGGCCTTGAGCGCGGGCGCACCACCAGAGGCTTCGGCCGGAAAGAACTTCAGCATGTCGTAACCGCGTTCAAGCAAGCGCATGGCCTCGGTGGCCGTCGCAGCCCCTGCAAGCAACGGCAAGGCCGCTTCCTCGCAGGCCGCGATCAAAGCGTCAGTCGCGCCCGGGGAGACTCCGAATTGTGCACCCGCCGCCTTTGCCGCGCGTACGTCATCCGGCGTGACCAGCGTCCCCGCGCCGACGACGCCTCCCGGCACTTCGGCCATGGCAGCGATGGCATCCAGGGCGGCGGGCGTTCGAAGGGTCACCTCCAACGCCGGCAGACCACCGGCCACGAGCGCTTCGGCCAGCGGGCGCGCGGTTGCCGCGTCCTTCACCACGAGGACAGGTACAATCGGCGCAAGCGCACAGATCTCGCGGGTTCGTTGGCTCGCCTGTTGAGGAGTCATGGTTTCGTCCCTTTGTTCAAAAGAGCGCACAGGCTCCGGTATCGGCGGTTCCGACATCGCGCCGGAACCCGGCGAAAAGCTCGCGTCCCAGCCCAAACGCATTGCCGGTGAGATCGGCAGTCGCCGCCTCGCGGTCCAGCACACCTTCAGTCAGGATATCAAGTGTTCCCGCGACAGCATCAACGCGCACGATGTCGCCGTCACGCAATCTGGAAATGGCCCCACCGTCCAATGCTTCGGGGCTGACGTGGATCGCCGCCGGAACGGATCCCGATGCACCGGACATGCGGCCATCGGTAACAAGCGCCACGTTCAAGCCTTTGGCCTGCAAATTCTTGAGCGCCGGCGTGAGGCTGTGCAACTCCGGCATACCATTGGCCTTTGGTCCCTGAAAACGAACCACGATCACGGTATCCTGCGTGATTTCTCCCGCGCGGCAAGCTGTCTTGACACTGTCCTGATCGTGGAAAACGCGCACCGGCGCCTCGACGATCTGGTGCTCGGATTTCACGGCAGAGACTTTCATCACCGCATTTCCCAGCGTACCACTCAGGCGCCGCAGCCCACCGGTTGCCTGAAACGGGTCTGCCGCCGGGCGCACGATCTTTTCGTTGAGGCTGCGCGTCGTGCCCGGTTCCCAGACAAGCTCGCCCTCCCGCAGCTTCGGCTCTCTGGTGTAGAGTTCAAGCCCGCCGCCGGCGACCGTCCTGGTATCCGGGTGCAGAAGGCCCGCGCCCAATAGTTCGCGGATCATGAACCCGAGACCACCAGCCGCGTGAAAATGGTTCACGTCCGCAAGGCCGTTCGGATAGACGCGCGCCAACAGAGGCGTCACATCGGAGATATCCGAGAAATCCTGCCAGTCCAGAATTATCCCACCTGCGCGCGCCATGGCCACGAGATGGATGAGCAGATTGGTGGACCCGCCGGTTGCATTGAGGCCCACGATCCCGTTGACGAAGGCTTTCTCGGTCAGGATATCGCAAACCGGCGTGTAGTCATTGCCCAGGTCCGACAGCGCCAGCGCCCGCTTGGCTCCCTCCTTGGTCAGCGCATCCCTCAGACCGGTATTCGGCGTGACAAAGCTCGAGCCCGGGAGATGCAGGCCCATGAACTCCATCAGCATCTGGTTGGTATTCGCGGTGCCATAAAAGGTGCAGGTGCCGGGCCCGTGGTATGCGCCCATCTCCGCCGCCATGAGCTCTTCGCGCCCGACCTCGCCCGCGGCAAACTTCTGTCGCACCAGACTTTTTTCGTCATTTGACAATCCCGAAGTCATCGGTCCCGCGGGCACGAAGACCGTCGGGACGTGACCGAAGGTTTGCGCCGCGATCACGAGGCCCGGAACGATCTTGTCGCAGACACCAAGATAGACCGCCGCATCGAAGGTATTGTGGCTCATGGCAATTGCCGTCGCCATCGCAATGACATCACGCGAGAAAAGGCTGAGCTCCATGCCCGGTTCACCTTGTGTCACGCCGTCACACATGGCCGGCACACCGCCGGCAACCTGAGCGGTGCCTCCAGCCTCGCGCGCCGCTTCGCGGATCAGGGCCGGGAAGCGTTCGAACGGCTGATGCGCCGACAGCATATCGTTGTAGGCGGTGACAATACCCAGATTGCCAGCACTTTCATGGGCGAGCTTCGACTGGTCCTGACCCGCGCCCGCATAGGCATGCGCCTGACCGCTGCAACTGAGATGCGCGCGCGCCGGGCCCTTGACGCGGGCCGCCGACATCCGGTCGAGATAGTCCTTTCTCGGTCCCGCACTGCGTTCGATTATGCGTTCCGTTACCCGTTCAATGGTGTCGTTCAGTGCCATCTTGCAGCCTCCAGTATGGACCGGATCTATCGCCTCAGGTCTGAGCGAGCTGGGCGATCCGGCGGCCCGTATCGATCATGCGGTTCGCAAAGCCCCACTCGTTGTCGTACCAGCTGACCACCCGGACAAGACCGTCCTTCGTGACCTTGGTTTGCGGCGAAGCAAAACACGAGGAGTGCGCATCGTGGTTGTAATCGATGGATACGGTCGGATCGGTCTCATAGGACAGAATGCCTTTGAGGCGACCCTCTGCCGCTGCTTTCATCGCCGCGTTGATCTCTTCGGCTGTCGTGGCTTTTTCGGGGACAAAGCTCAGATCCACGAGCGATACATTCGGCGTCGGCACGCGGATCGCCGAGCCTTCGAGACGCCCTTCAAGACGTGGCAGCACCAGTGAAATCGCCTTGGCCGCACCTGTCGACGTAGGCACCATGGAAAGAGCGGCAGCGCGCCCTCTGTAAGGGTCCTTGTGCGCGGCGTCATGCGAAGGCTGGTCGCCCGTATAGGCATGGATCGTCGTCATATACCCCGTCTTTATGCCAACCGCATCGTCAAGCACCGCTGCGACGGGCGCCAGACAATTGGTCGTACAGGACGCGTTCGACACGACCACATCCTCTTTGGTCAGGTCCTTGTCATTCACGCCGAATACGACAGTGCGGTCCGCATTGGCCCCCGGCGCGGAAATGAGCACGCGCTTGGAACCGTTTTCCAGATGCGCCGCCGCCTTGTCGCGGGCCGTGAAAAAACCGGTGCACTCCATCGCCACATCGACGCCATCCCACGGCAGTTCGGCAGGGTCACGCAAGGCGGTGACTTTTATGACCTTCCCGTTGACCACGAGCGCGTCCGATTTGACCTCGATCTCGCCTTTGAAACGGCCGTGCACGCTGTCGTACCGCAACAGATGGGCAAGTGTTTCCGGGCTGGAAAGATCATTGATTGCGACAACCTCGACGTCGGTTATCTCATTCTCGACGAGCGCGCGAAGGACACCGCGCCCGATCCGTCCGAAGCCGTTGATTGCTACAGTGTGAGACATTCTGTTTCTCCTCGAGAGGGCGCTGCAGGGCAGCGAATTTGATCTACAACGATCATCAGCAGGAACTTGTTAGCGCTAACGATCATATTTTGCGCAAAAGTTCAATAGGTCTTTTTGTAACGTCTTGCGTGCATTCGCCGCTCCTTTTTGATGTTGGTCTTTCATACGGCGCCGCGCGGGAAAGCCGTGCTGATATCCAAAGCTGTCGCCATTCAAAGCTCGCTCGAAGCGAAAGGATACTGTCAGGCCGCTGCGCGCATTATGCCTACAAGTTCATCCGTCTCCAAGACACAAGGGTTCGCTCGCATCGAAGAACTGCCAGCGGCCTCCTCCGCAATCTCTGTCAGATTTGTATCGCTGGTGATCCATCGCGCCAATCCAGCGACACCCCAATTGTCCAATACCTGCCGAAGATCGGCAAATGCCGTCTCCCGAGGCACGCCCAGCGATGCAGCGATCCAGCCGGCCACCTCGTCCATACGCACCGTCGACTCATTGCAACGCTTCAGTGCCGCGTGATTAACCTCGAGCACCGGCCCCAGAAGACGGCCACAAATGAGTCCATGCGGCGCACCCAGTCGTCCTCCGATGACGCCTGCCAGACCATGCACTGCACCGAGGCCGGAATTGGCCAGGCACAACCCACCGCAAAGGCTCACGAACGCCATCTGATCGCGCGCCTGATGGCTTTCGCGCTGCGCCAACTGGTTCAGGGCGCTCAACCCCATCGGGATCGCTGCCCGTGACATCGCGTCCGTCAGCGGATTGGCGCGGTTG
>JASFFN010000180.1:0-5005 GCA_050124275.1 Roseobacter sp.
CGAAGATGTCTGGTGCATTGATGGCAGCAAGGCCGGCGGCGCGGAACTCATGGGCCTCATCTCCCTGCAACGCATGGACCGTTTCCAATCGGAGGTGGGCTATTGGGTTGCGCCTCCATACTGGAACACGGGGCTTGCCTCGGATGCCGTGCGCGCATTGGTCGATGCGAATCCGCTCGGAAACAAGACAATGTTCGCGAGCGTTTTTCAGGACAACCCGGCCTCCGCACGCGTGCTGACGATCTGTGGCTTTGAATACCTCGGCGATGCCGAAAGCTTTTCGGTCGCGCGAAACACAAACGTCCCCACATGGACTTACCTCAAGAAACTCTGATACAGGATTGCCTCGCGCGGTATTCGGACACGGCCATGAAATTCCTTGATCTGTGCAAAGTGTATATTCGCTCCGGCTCCGGGGGCGGCGGCTGCGTGAGTTTCCGACGCGAAAAATACATCGAATACGGCGGGCCGGACGGGGGCGACGGCGGCAAAGGCGGTTCAGTCTGGGCCGAAGCTGTGGATGGTCTCAACACCCTGATCGATTTTCGCTATCAGCAACATTTCTTCGCCAAGAACGGTCAGCCCGGGATGGGGCGGCAGCGCACCGGCAAGGATGGCGACGATATCGTGTTACGGGTGCCTGTCGGGACCGAAATCCTCGACGAAGATCAGCAGACCGTTCTGCACGATCTCACGGAAGTCGGCCAACGGGTCGAACTGGCGCGCGGCGGCAATGGCGGATTTGGCAACCTGCATTTCAAGTCAGCGACCAATCAGGCACCGCGCCGCAGCAATCCGGGCCAGGAGGGGGTGGAGCGGACGTTGTGGCTGCGTCTGAAACTGATCGCGGATGCGGGGCTTCTGGGGCTGCCGAACGCGGGCAAATCCACCTTTCTGGCGGCGACATCGAATGCGCGCCCCAAGATTGCCGACTATCCGTTTACCACGCTGCACCCGAACCTGGGGGTGGTCGGCGTCGACAATACCGAATTTGTCCTGGCGGACATTCCCGGTCTGATTGCAGGCGCATCGGAAGGGCGGGGGCTGGGCGACCTTTTTCTGGGCCATATAGAAAGATGCGCGGTCCTGCTTCATCTTGTGGACGGGACTTCGGAAACGCTCGAAGAAGACTACAGGACGATCATCGCGGAACTGGAGGCGTATGGCGCCGGGCTTGCGGAAAAGCCACGGGTTACGGTGCTGAACAAGGTCGATGCCTTGTCCGAAGAAGATGTCTCGACCCGCCGTGCGCTATTGCAGAAAATCAGTGGCGACGAGGTCCTGCTAATGTCCGGCGTTTCGGGTGTCGGCGTGACGGAAGTGTTGCGGGCTCTGCGGGCCCGGATCGACAGCGACCGGTTGCGCCGCAAACCCCTCGAGGAAAAAGAAACATGGCATCCCTGACCGAAGCGCGCCGGCTGGTGGTGAAAATCGGGTCGGCGTTGCTGGTGGATCAAAGCGAGGGCGGTTTGCGGCACGACTGGCTGAAATCGCTGGCAACGGATGTCGCGTGGCTCAAGGATGCTGGTCTGGACGTCGTCATCGTGTCGTCGGGATCTATCGCGTTGGGCCGCGGTGTGCTGGGCCTTCCCAGCGCCGATCTGCCTCTTGAACAATCGCAGGCTGCGGCGGCGGTTGGTCAAATTCGTCTGGCGCGCGCCTACGAAGAGGTGCTCGCGCCGCATGGCATCAAGACCGCTCAGATCCTCGTCACCCTCGATGACAGCGCAAACCGGAGGCGGTATCTCAACAGCCGCGCCACGCTCGAGCAATTGCTCGCAATGGGCGTGGTGCCGATCGTCAACGAAAACGACACAGTCGCAACCGACGAGATACGATTTGGCGACAATGATCGGCTGGCGGCTCAGATTGCCGTGACCGTGGGCGCGGATCACCTCGTATTGCTGTCCGACGTGGACGGGTTTTATTCCGGCAATCCGCAGACGGACAAAGCGGCAAAGCGGTTCGATCTGATCGAAAGCATTACGCCCGAAGTCGAGGCGATGGCGGGCGACGCAGGCTCCGGGCTCTCGAAAGGCGGCATGAAGACCAAACTGATGGCGGCCAAAATCGCCACAGCCGCCGGATGTAAAATGGCGATCACGCAAGGCACGGTCAGGCAACCGCTGCGCCGGTTGGATGAGGGCGCCGCCGCCACATGGTTTACTGCTGAAACGGACCCGAAAGCCGCGCGGAAACGCTGGATTGCAGCCATGAAGCCAAAAGGGTCGGTTTGTCTGGACACCGGCGCAATCGCGGCGTTGCATGCCGGAAAAAGCCTTTTGCCCGCTGGCGTTTCCCGTATCACCGGGCGTTTTCAGCGCGGTGACGCGGTCGCGATCTGCGATGTATCCGGCCATACCTTGGGGCACGGTTTGGTCCGCTATACCTCCGAGGAGGCAGCGCTGATACTGGGCCGGAAGTCCGGGGAGATCGAACCGATCCTCGGGTACCCGGCGCGGGCGGCTTTGATCCATCGGGACGATATGGCACTATGACCCACAGGCTGAAATCTTCATCCGCATGCGAGGCCCTGAAAAATGAAAGATTTGGATAACATACCCGGCATAATGGCGGATATCGGTGCCCGGGCGAAGTCTGCCGCCGTCAGCTTGCGCGTTGCCGGTGCCGACCAGAAGCGCAAGGCCCTGTTGTCCGCGGCGGATCATATCTGGGCCAATCGCGCCGGCATCATCGACGCCAACGCCAAAGACCTCGACTACGGGAAAGAAAAAGGCCTGAGCGATGCGATGATGGATCGCCTCATGCTGGACGAGGGGAGGTTGCAGGGAATCATTGACGGATTGCGCGCCGTCGCCGGGCAGACCGATCCCGTGGGTCAAGTTATCGCTGCCTGGGATCAGCCCAGCGGACTGCATATCGAACGCGTGCGCACGCCCCTCGGTGTGGTCGGCGTGATCTACGAAAGCCGGCCGAACGTGACGGTGGACGCGGGGGCCCTGTGCCTCAAGGCTGGAAACGCCGTGATCCTCCGCGGCGGCTCGGAGAGTTTTCATTCGTCCCATGCCTTGCATGCCTGCCTTGTGCAAGGGCTTCGCGATGCGGGATTGCCCGAGGATGCGATCCAGCTGGTGCCGACGCGGGACCGCGCCGCCGTCAGCGAGATGCTCAAGATGGTGGATACCATCGACGTGATTGTGCCACGCGGCGGCAAGGGACTGGTCGGGCTTGTGCAACGCGAGGCGCGCGTGCCTGTCTTTGCCCATCTCGAAGGCATCGTGCATATTTACGTCGATGCCGCCGCGGATGCCGCGAAAGTGTCGAAGGTGGTGCTGAACGCAAAGACGCGCCGCCCGGGTATCTGCGGCGCGGCGGAGTGTCTGTTGATCCACAAGGACGTGGTGGACACGATCGGCCGCAGGGTGGTGGCCAACCTGATCGCCGCCGGCGTCGAGGTGCGCGGAGACAAGACGCTTGCCGGTCTCGACGGTGTTGTTCTCGCCGACGACGCGGACTGGGGGCGGGAATACCTGGACAAGATCATCGCGGCCCGGGTCGTTTCCGGACTGGATGAGGCGATCGACCATATCCGTACATTCGGGTCCAGCCACACAGACTGCATCCTGACGGAAGATGCCGACACCGCGCGGCGTTTCATGAACGAACTGGACTCGGCCATTCTGATGCACAATGCCTCGACCCAGTTCGCGGATGGTGGGGAATTCGGCATGGGGGCTGAAATCGGGATTGCAACCGGCAAGATGCATGCACGCGGACCCGTCGGCGCTGAACAGTTGACCAGTTTCAAGTATCTTGTCACGGGCGATGGCGCGATACGGAACTAGAACCGCAGCTTGACCTCGTTTGCGCTCAGTTCGACAGTCACGCGGCGTGTCATGTCGGCGGCGATGATCGGCAGAAAGGCGAATTGCACCTGCGCCGGGAGCAGGTCGGCGGGCGCTTCCGCCGTCTCAAGTACTTTCCATAGGTCTTTGTCAATGTTGAGCTTTTCAGCGTGACCGTGCAAAAGCCAGGCGCCAAGATCCTGGCTGATTTCAATCCGTCCGCCATATGGCATCGCAGTTTCAACACACAACAGGGCCAGGAAAGCGAGGCGCACGTGCGATCTGGGTTGTGCATCCATCGGTCCCCACGCCACGTGAAGACGCCCGCCGCGCATGACGTCCTTGAGAATCGAGACGATTTCGCTGCGGCCCATGGTCTGATCTCCGGCCGCCCCGAAAGCGACGCGGAAGTAGCGGATGCGCGCGCTCGCATTGCCGACACTTTCGTGGATCAGATCCATTTCAGGGCCAGAAGCGCCCCCCGACATGTCAAGAAGTTCGAGGCCATTGTTGATCGCGCCTATTGGCGATATTAAATCATGGCAGATACGGCTGCCAATGAGAGCGCCCAGTTTGCTGTTGCTCTGGTCCATTCAGGATCCCCTGACAGAAACGGAACAAATGGAAGACTTGAACGCGATATTCTCACCCGGTATGCTCGTCCGGCACCCCGACCGTCCCGAGTGGGGGACTGGGCAGGTCCAAAGCAATATCGGCGGCAAACTCACCGTTAACTTCCGGGAAAAAGGAAAAGTCGTCATCGATAGTGCCCACGTTGCCTTGTTTGCATCCTTTGATGAATGAACATCCTTTCCAAATAGTTAACATACATCCACTGATTGTAAAAGTCGCAAGCCTCTTTTCTTTTGATTGAGTATTCTCGAGTGTATCTCGACGACGCCCTCGCGAGCGGGTAATGGGATTGAAATGCAAGAAACAGCCACATCCCACTTTGACGTTAAACTCGCGAGCTCGGAAGCTGATCTGAAAGCCGCTAAGCGGTTGCGATACGAGGTTTTTGTCGAAGAACTTGGCGGTGGCGGCCCGCTTGTCGATCACGAAAACCGACTGGAGCAGGACAGGTTCGATCCGTTTTTCGACCATCTGATCCTCACGGATACGCTTGAGGATCGGGTGGTCGGTGTGTACCGGGTGATGCGGAGCGATCAGGCGTCCGCAGCGGAAGGGTTCTATTCGGC
>JASFFN010000181.1:0-4982 GCA_050124275.1 Roseobacter sp.
CGCTGCAATGCGTCCGGGCGGCGTCATTGTACAGCTCGGTCTGGGAGGCGATATGCATGTGCCGGTGCAGGCGATTACCGCAAAAGAACTGCAACTGCGCGGATCCTTTCGCTTTCACCAAGAGTTTTTCGTGGGCGTCGACTTGATGCGGAAGGGCCTGATCGATGTCAAACCTCTCATCACCCGAACGCTGCCCTTCAATGATGCGGTCAAGGCGTTCGATCTGGCCAGCGATCGAACGCAGGCGATGAAAACACAGATCGCGTTTTAGGGGGCAAAGACCCGTTGCTTGCCTTGTCTCTGCATCCCTCAAGTCATGACGCGCGCCTTGGGTCGAGATGCCTCGGTGGAACGCACGTGACCTTGGAAAAGGAGCGCTCGGTTTGGATCAGCTGACGATCGTCCTGATCGCCGCGGCGGCCTTTTTGACATCGGGCATGGTCAAAGGTGTGACTGGCATCGGCCTTCCGACAGCCGCCATCGCCCTGATGACCGTTTTTCTGGAGCCCCGGACCGCCATCGCACTGGTGCTCTTTCCGATGTTGGGTTCAAACCTGTGGCAGATGGCGCGCGCAGGGCATTTCAAGCGCACCGTGCGCCGCTATCGGCTCTTCGCCGTCATTCTGTTTCTGGGTGTCGGCGCAACGGTCTTCGGCACACAGAACGCATCCGACCGCACCCTGCTCGCGGTCCTCGGTATCATCGTGCTGGTCTTTGTGCTGATCAGCTGGAAAGGGCTGCTGCCGACGATTCCCGAGCGTTTGGATACCGCCGCACAGGTCGGGTTTGCCTTGCTCTCGGGTATCATCGGCGGCATGACGGCCGCCTGGGGGCCGCCCATGGCCATGTATCTCGCGACAAAGCGCGTGGACAAAGACGAATTCATCCGGGCGACGGGCTTCCTGATATCCGTGGGATCGATACCCCTTGCCATGGCTTACGCGCAGATCGGCTTTCTCACCGGGCAACTGGCGGGCATCGGTTTCGCAATGCTGGTACCGACGCTGATCGGCTTCAGCGTGGGCGAATTCTTCCGGCAAAGAATGTCTGTCGAAACGTTTCGCAACGCTGTTCTGATCGTCTTTGTCGTCCTCGGAGCGAACATGATCCGCCGCGCCATCTGGTATCAGTGATCCGTCAAAAACAATCGAGCAGCAGTTTCCGGGTGTTCGCCGGTGTCATTTTAACCGGGTTTCCGCCGCAGCTGGGATCTTTCAGCGCCGAGGCGACGAGCGCGTCGATATCCGGATCGGACACGCCGAGGTCGGTCAGATTGGCGGGTATGCCAAGCTTGCCGTTCAGCTCCTGCACATAGGCGCAAAAGCCGTCAAAACCGCCGGAAATGCTGAGATAGTTGGCCGCGCGCGCAAGCAGGCGGCGTACTTTCGGTTTGTTGAACCGCAGGACCGGCAGCATCACCACCGCATTGGTGGTTCCGTGATGCGTGTGGTGGACCGCACCGATCGGATGCGACAGCGCATGAATCGCCCCGAGCCCTTTCTGGAATGCCGTGGCTCCCATTGCGGCCGCAGACATCATGTGCGCGCGCGCCTCGATGTTGCTCCCGTCCTCGAAAGCGGCAAGCAGGTTGTCCTTGACGAGCTTCATTCCTTCCAGAGCGATGCCTTGACTCATCGGGTGATAGTGGGGCGAGCAATAGGCCTCGAGGCAATGGGCGAATGCGTCCATACCGGTGCCCGCCGTTATCGCCGGGGGCATGCCGAGCGTCAGCTCCGGGTCGCAGATCACGATGACGGGCAGCATCCTGGGGTGAAAGATGATCTTTTTCTCATGCGTTTCCGAATTCGTGATGACGCTGGCGCGTCCCACTTCCGACCCGGTACCGGCAGTTGTCGGCACCGCCACAACAGGGGCGATGGCTTCCGCGTCGGCACGCGTCCACCAGTCCCCGATATCCTCGAAATCCCACAAAGGACGCGTCTGTCCGGCCATGAAGGCCACGGCCTTGCCCAGATCGAGGCCGGAACCGCCGCCAAAAGCAATCACACCGTCGTGCCCGCCATCGCGGTAAGCCGCGATCCCCGCCGAGACGTTGTGCTCGTTGGGGTTGGGATCGACATCGGCGAAGAGGGCACTCCCGAGGCCGTCAGCCTGCAGAATTTCAAGAGCGCGCGCGGTAATTGGCAAATCAGAAAGCCCCTTGTCGGTCACCAGCAAGGGTCTGGCAATGCCCGCGTCCCGGCAGGCCTGCGCCAGTTCGGAAATACGGCCTGCTCCGAACCGTATGGCAGTCGGGTAGGACCAGTTGGCGGTGAGCGTCATGATGCGAAACCTCTGTGCGACAGACCGGATACCTGCAGGCATACGCCGGCCCGACTGTATTGCCAAGGGCCTGTCCGATCCACATAGTGCCGCATAGCATCGTCAGGAGAAACATCGCGATGACGCAACCCGGTCGCCGCCCGATCAACGGTCTGTCCCATGTGCAAGGCGATTGCACGGAACCGCTGCTGGACCTGACGATACCGACGCTTCTGGCGCAGACCGCCGCACGACTGCCCGACCACGATGCGGCGGTTTTCAGAGCGCAGAACATTCGCTGGAGCTATCAGGAGTTCGCCCGGAGGGTCGATGCGCTTGCCAACGGGTTGCTGACGCTGGGCATGCTCAAAGGGGACCGGATCGGCATCTGGTCGCCCAATCGCGCCGAATGGCTGCTCACCCAGTTCGCGACAGCGCGCATCGGAGCCATTCTGGTCTGCATCAACCCGGCCTACCGCGTTTCCGAACTGGAATACGCCTTGAACAAGGTCGGTTGCCGCGCGCTGATCATGGCAGCCCGGTTCAAGTCATCCGACTACTTGGAGATGATGACTCAATTGGCGCCGAAACTGGCAAAGGCCAAGGGCGGCATATTCGACGCCGCAAAACTGCCGCACCTGCAGCGCGTGATCCTCGTCGGAAACGAGCCCGCGCCGGGGACCATTGCCTTTGACGATTTGCTGCGGCCGCCGGATGCAGCACAGAAGGACAATCTGGACAGCATCACGCAAACGCTGCAACCGGAAGATCCGATCAATATCCAGTTCACCTCCGGGACGACAGGCAGCCCCAAGGGCGCTTGCCTGAGCCACCGCAATATCGTCAACAACGCACACTTCGTCACCCAGGCCATGAACTTCACCGAAGCGGACCGGCTCTGCATCCCGGTGCCGTTTTATCACTGCTTCGGCATGGTGATGGGCACTCTGGGCTGCGTCACCAAGGGCGCAACGATGGTCGTCCCCGGCGAAGGGTTTGACGCGCGGGACACGCTGAGCGCCGTCTCGGAAGAACGCTGCACGGCGCTCTTCGGTGTCCCTACCATGTTCGTCAACGAACTGGGCCTGCCGGATTTCGAGAGCTTTGACCTTTCGTCCCTGCGCACCGGGATCATGGCGGGAGCGCCCTGCCCGATCGAAGTGATGCGCAACGTGCAGTCGAAGATGCACATGCGCGAAGTCACCATTGCCTACGGCATGACCGAGACCTCACCGGTGTCTTTTCAAAGCAATACAGACGACCCGCTGGAGCAGCGCGTCTCCTCCGTCGGGCGCATCCACCCGCATGTCGAGGTAAAGATCGTCGATGAGACGGGGCAAACTGTGCCGGTGGGCGCGCAGGGCGAACTGCTGACACGCGGGTACTCGGTCATGAAGGGATACTGGGACGACGCGGAACAGACAGCGGCCAGTATTGATGCCGAAGGCTGGATGCACACGGGCGATCTCGCGACCATGGATGAAAACGGTTATTGCGCCATCACCGGGCGCGTCAAGGACATGATCCTGCGCGGCGGTGAAAACATTTACCCCCGCGAAATCGAAGAGTTTCTGTACACTCATCCCGATGTTTCCCAAGCACAGGTGTTCGGCATTCCCGATCCCACCTTGGGCGAAATCGTCTGTGCGTGGATCGTCGCGCGCGATGGAAGCGAAGTGACTGGGGAAGAGATCAAGAATTTCTGTCGCGACAATCTCGCCTATTACAAGGTCCCCGTGCACGTCTCTTTCAAAACGGAATTGCCCATGACGGTGACCGGCAAGCCTCAGAAATTCGTCATGCGCGACGCGATGGTCAAGGAGCTTGGCAGGGGCTGAGCCAACACGTGGTTTGCGGTCCGGGCGCCGCCCACATGTCGCAGAAAGACTTGCGAAGACACGAAAGGTGCGTGTCTTGTGACGTCAGAGACCGTCCGGGAAAGCCAGATCATGGGTTCACAATTCGACGACATTGCAAGCTTCGTGCGCGATCCACAAGTTCCGGAGAGCGCGCGGGAAAGGGCTGCCTTGCTGCTCATCGACACGCTGGGCGTCGCAGCCGGCGCAAGCCATCTCGACCCGTCGCGGATTGCACGGAATCATGCGCTGGCGTTTCACGGCGCGAGCCAGCGCCGCAACACGGCACATTTGCTCTTCGACGGGCGCCGCACGTCGATCCCCGGTGCCGCATTTGCCGGCGCAACGCAGATCGACAATCTGGACGGCCATGATGGTTACAACCCCACGAAAGGGCATATCGGCTGTGCTGTCGTGCCCGCGCTTCTGGCCTTTGCCGAAGCCCGCCCGGACCTGACGTCCGTCGACGCACTCGACATTCTCGCGATGTCCTACGAGATAGGCGCGCGGGCGGCCATTGCGCTGCACAGCACCGTCACCGATTATCATACCTCTGGCGCGTGGAATGGCATTGCGGTGGCGGCCATCGGGTGCCGCTTGCGCGGCGCAACCGATGCACAGTTGCGCGAGGCCGTCGGGATCGCCGAATACCATGGGCCGCGCAGCCAGATGATGCGTGAGATCGCAAACCCGACGATGCTGCATGACGGCTCCGGCATGGGGGCGCTGACGGGTTCCATGGCCGCGCTGCTGGCGCTCGACGGATTTCAGGGTGCCCCGGCCATCACGCTGGAATCGCCGGAAGTTTCCCCAATTTGGGCAGACCTCGGTGACAGATGGACAATCGAAGAGAACTACATCAAA
>JASFFN010000182.1:0-4977 GCA_050124275.1 Roseobacter sp.
AGAGGCGGCCAGGTGGTTTCCCAAAGCCGGAACCAGCGTGTTCAGCGGGGCGATCCGATTGCGCACGGCGAAATGGACGCCCTGCGCAAAGCAGGCCGGCAGAGCACCTATCGCGACACGGTGCTCTACACCTCGCTCAGTCCCTGCATGATGTGTTCCGGCACCATTGTTCAGTTCGGAATACCGCGAGTCGTCGTCGGCGACACGCAAAACTTCGGCGGCAACGAGGACTTTCTGCGCTCGCGCGGCGTTGAAGTCGTTATCGCCGACGATCCGGACTGCATCGCCCTGATGAAACGGTTCACGGAAGAAAAACCGGAGCTTTGGGCCGAAGATATCGCCGAGTGACTGCAGGGTTCTTGCACGAATAAAATCGAAAAACGGGCTTCGTGGCAACGCCGCGCTGGCCTGGCGCTCAGCCGATCTTTTCTACACGGAGTGTGCCACCGCGATCCTCGGCGTGTTTGGCGATTTCTTCCAATGGCGCAAACCAGACGTCGTTTTTGGCAAGCATCTTTTCAATGTGTTTTTCCAGCGCGCGCCACCGCGCGAGACGACCTGTGAGGAATGGATGCAGAACGGGCATCCAGAAACCACCCGCTTCGTACATCGCTTCGAACTCTTCTATGAATGGTGCGATGCCCTCGCTCGGTCCCCGCACGGGCATCAGATAGTCGATCTCTGCAAAATGCGCGAAGGGGGGCCAGTCGTCCAACCCCCAATGCGGCGGCATTTCCATGATTTCCCCCGCCCCGGTCCTGACACGGTAAGGCAGCTCGTCCGCCATCATCGAACTGTCGTAGAGAAAGCCGTGTGCAATCAGCCTGTCGACCATCGCGGGCGTAATGCTGTAGACTGGCGCACGGTAGCCGCGGGGCTTGCGGCCCGTAAGGCTGACGTGAACCTCCAGCGCTTTCTCGAACAATTCTGCCTCTTCCGCGTCGGAGTGACCCATCGGGTCTTCATGTCGCCAGGAATGATGGCCGATTTCATGGCCATCTTTCAGGATTGCCTCGACGGTCTGGGGATAGTTCTGCATGACCCATCCGGGCATGAAAAATGTCTGCCTGATGTCCCAGCGCCGGTAGCTTTCTAGAATGCGCGGCACGGCCACGGTCGGACCATAGCGCCCCATGGAAATCGGTTGCAGTCGCAACTCGGCGTCATCACGGCACGCATCGCGGATCAGTGAATCCGCGTCGATGTCGAACGTAATGGATGCAGCGCATCTGTGTCCGTCTGGCCACTGGATTGGGTGAAGAAACATAGTTTACCTCAGTCTTATGTTGCCGTGACGGCGGGTTTGTTCGTGGCATGCGTCGTCGCAGATTGCAGAAAGAGCGCCTCGAGGTCCGCGCGAAGATGGTCACAGCTGTCCTCGCCTGTCAGGCCCTCGGTTCTGACCAATTCGATGAAGCGGGCGTTTTGCAGCTGAAAAAGGGCCTTCCCGAGATCGATCGCGTTCACCCGACGCGGCACATCTCCGGCCTTTTGCATCTGTTCGATTTTGCGAACCAGCACAGAGGCAAGTTTCTGGTCCAGCCGCGTGTAAGCCTTGCCAAAAGGCGACTGCGCATCAAGCGTGACCGCTGCAATGACCTGACGCCAGATGCTTTTTTCAAGACTTCCCAAGGCATGGTCTTGCACGATTGTGGAAAACCGGCAAGTCAGTTCGACCAGATCGCTGAAATTTTCATCGAGCTTCTCTTCCAGAACATCGAGAAGCCGTTCGTCGTTCTCGACCACAAGAGCAAGCAGGATCCCCGCCTTGGTGCCGTAATAGTTGTGGACCGTGACACCAGATACCTCTGCGGCCTCAGCAATACTTTCGATCGTTGTGCGCTCAAAGCCTTGTTTCACAAACAATTCCTTGGCAGACGCGACGATCCGGTGTTTTCGGTCTTGCTTTTGGCGCTCGCGAAGGCCCACCGCTGAATGCTCCGGGAAAGTGATGCTTTGGCGGTTACTATCTCAATGGCTGAAGTCTTAGTCCACTAAAAGTTTTTATTGCATAAAATAATTTTGACGATACCGTTTTGTCTACTTTCGTATAAATCTGCCAACCATCGAGGTGCCGACATGCGCTCTTTTCCAAAATTCATTTCTGTTGCCTGCGTGGGCTTTGGGCTTACCGCGGGAACCGCGTTTGCAGACGATGTGAATGTCGGTATCTGTGTGTCCTGGCCCGGATATGCGATGTTGAAGGTGGCGCAGGACAATGGTCTCATCCCGGATCACGAATTGAATTTCACGATCTTCGAGGATCCTCTCGGCGGACATGCCGCCCTCGCGGCCGGGCAGATCGATGTCTACGAGTGCACGGCGGATTACACGCCGCTGATTGCGGACCGCGGCACGGATGTGGTGAATGTCGCTTTCACAAACCCATCCTATGGCGTGGATCACGTCATTCTGGCCCCTGATATCGATCCGGCTGACCTTGCCGGAAGGAAAGTCGCCGCGCCGCAGGCATACATCGGCCACCTCCTGATGGGCATATGGCTCGACAGTCAGGGGATTTCACCGGATCAGGTCGAATGGGTGAACCTCAACGCCGACGAGGCCGTCGGCCCGATGCTGTCGGGTGATCTGGCGGCGGGCTACATGTACGAACCGTGGATTTCCAAGGTGATCGAAGCCAGCCCGGGGTCGAAAAGTGCGGTCGATACAGGTGATGCGGACGTGCTGAAGACGGGTATCTTCATGGACACGATCTACATGAACAAGAACTTCATCGCCGAAAACCGGGATGTTGCGCTGGACGTGCTCAGGGCGCGATGGGACGGCGCAGGATACTGGAACCAGAATGTTGCGGAAACGAACGCGGCGCTCGCCGAGTTTCTTCAGTGGCCGGCAGAAGACATCGGGTTCGTCATCGGGACCGATGGCAAGAGCTTCGAGGGGGGCATCTACATGATGGACTTCGACGAATCCGCGCGGCTCTGTGGCGTGCTCGAAGGAGATGGGCCTTTCGGAATGGCAAATGGATCGATGCAAGCGGCCGCCACGCTTACCAACGACTGGTGGGTCAAGCTCGGGCTGATGGACAAGATGGTGGACGTCTCGGCCGGTATCGACTGCAGTCTGATGGGAGATCTTGTGGCAAGCGGCTACAGACAGAGTTTCACCGCGAACTGAGAGCACAGCCAGCATCAAGAGGTGACGCTTTTTCATCCGAAAGGACGGTGAGGTGTCCGAAACGCCACGCAAAAAACGGTTTCTGGAAGTCAGGACTCCCGTCAGCGCAAGGCAACGGTTGATCTCGGCTTTCGGCATTTGGGCCGTCTTCTTCGGTGCTTGGGTTTTCGCCTCGGCAACGGGACTGGTCAACGACCTGCTTGTTCCGGCGCCTCAGACCGTTTTCGCGGCAACGTACGACCTCTTCGTTGAGCGCGCATTCATCAACGATGTGCTGATTTCCATCGGACGCGTGTTGCTGGCGTTTTCCATGGCTTGCGCGGTGGCCGTGCCGCTGGGCGTGATGATGGGAACCTTTCCGTCGGTCGAGGCTATTTTTGCCCCGTTCGTTTCCGCGTGGCGCTACCTTCCGGCACCTTCCTTCATTCCCATTCTTCTGATGTGGTTCGGAACTGGCGAGGCTCCCAAGCTCGCGCTGCTGTTCATCGGCGTCGTTTTCTTTCTCATTACGCTCATCATGGATCATACAAAGAACGTGCGCAAAGAACTGATCGAAACGGCACTGACGCTGGGCGCCAATCGTCATGTCATCGTGATGAAGGTGGTTTTCCCGGCTGCCTTGCCTGATATTGTGACGGCCATGCGACAGATGCTGGCCATGGCCTGGACATATCTTGTCATCGCCGAGATCGTCGCCTCCACAACGGGCATCGGCGCCATGATGATGCGGGCGCGCCGCTTTCTGCACACCGATGAAATACTCTCCGGAATCATCATCATCGGCGCGCTCGGGTTGCTTTTCGATCTTCTCTTCGCCGCTCTTCATCGCAAGATGTTTCCGTACCTCAGAGAGAAACGCTGATGTCCGAGATCGTTCTGGATATCAAAAGTGTATCGAAGGATTTCGATCTCGGTCGGGGTGAGGTGGTCAAGGCGGTGAGCGGTGTGTCTTTCGAGGTCGAGCGGAATTCGATATGCGTCCTGCTCGGGCCATCGGGTTGCGGGAAATCCACTATTTTGCGCATGATCGCCGGTCTTGAGACAAGCACCGCAGGCCAGATCGCGATCGGGGGGCGACGGGTTGACGGGCCGGGGCGCGACCGGGGTATGGTCTTTCAGGCCTATACCTCTTTCGACTGGCTGTCGGTGCGCAAGAACGTCGAATTCGGCATGAAGGTCAACAATGTCCCGGCAGCGGAAAGACGGGCGCAGGCAGACCGGTTCATCAACCTTGTCGGCCTGTCCGATTTCGCGGATGTCTATCCGTCACAATTGTCCGGCGGGATGCGTCAGCGCGTTGCCATCGCGCGAACGCTCGCCAATGATCCGGAAGTTCTGTTGATGGATGAACCTTTCGGCGCCCTCGATGCGGAAACCCGTTGGATGATGCAGGAACTCCTCATCGATCTGGCCGAAAAGACCAATACCACCATGGTCGTCGTGACGCATGATCTAGAGGAGGCGATTTTTCTTGCCGACAAGATCATTTTCTTGTCGAGCCATCCGGGACGGCTGAAAGAACAGATCTTGCCTGCATTCAAAAAGGGAGAGCGGATCGCTGACAAAGAGAAGATGATCCGCATTGAAGGCTACAGCGAACTGGAGGAAAAGCTGATGCGGATGATGCGGGAGGAAGGCCGGCGTGAGCTGTAGATCTGGCGCAGGGAAGATCGGAACATGAGTGTCTCCTTCGACTTTTCGGGAAAATCGGTTCTGGTCACCGGGGCAAGCAGCGGCATCGGATACGGTGTGGCGGCGGCGTTCGCGAGGGCTGGCGCCGATTTGACGATACTCTCCTCGACCGACGCCATTCATCAGGCGGCCAGAGACATGCCCGGC
>JASFFN010000183.1:0-4960 GCA_050124275.1 Roseobacter sp.
GACCAATAGCCCCCGACAAACGCGATCAGCAGCGACGCGGGAATTGAGACGGCCCGGAACATCACCGCATAGCTCGCCACGGGTTTTTCGACCTCGGTGAGCTCGGAGTGTCTGGCCAGCCTGGTGCAGCCCCACAACATCAGCGCGGCGCTGGCAATCACGGTCAGCTGGCCCAGCTCCACGCCGACGTTGAAACCGATGAGAGCGGGAATGAACTGATTTTCTGGAAGTCCGAATTCCTCAAGCACAGACGCAAAACCGAGGCCATGCAGCAAACCAAAACCGAAAATCACGAAGGGCCGCCAACGTGTCAGTTTGTGCTGAAACAGGTTCTCCACTGCCACATACACGATGGAGGCCGCAATCAGCGGCTCGACAACACTGCCGGGGACGTTCACCCATCCCAGCGCGCCAAGCGCAAGCGTAATGGTATGCGCAAGCGTAAAGGCGCTGACCTGCCACAGCAGCGGTCCCCATTTCGTGCTGAGAAAAAACAGGCCCAGCACGAAAAGGATGTGGTCCAGCCCTTTTGGCAGAATATGGTCGAAACCAACCGGGATATAGCTGGCGAAGGCGGCACCCGGCGTCAGCGCGCCACCTCCTGACAGGGCGATGTCCGGGCTGGTGGTGCCGCCTTCGAGATAGCCGGTGTAGGGTTCCTCCACCCCCTGCTGGCGCAGAACGAGCGCTCCGGCGCTCGCCGGCCAGTTTACCGTGAATGCTTCGGCTTGTTGCGGCAACTGGCCTGTCAACCGCAGTTCGGATATCCGCGACACTTCGAAATCCGGATCGTCGGGCACGACGAGGTTATCGATCCGCAGCGCAACGGCACCGTTCGCGTCAACCAACGGGATTGCATTCCAGCGCTCGACAATCTGATCGACCTGTCGGGCGATCTCTTCTGCCGAAAGCGCCCGCAGCGCATCGTAGTCAGATGCCGCGGCGTCTTCATCGGTATCCTCGACCGCATCAAGGTTTATGCCGGCCAGAAAAGCTTCTAGATTGATCCGGAAGTCGAGAATGATCTCTCCCCCCGTGGCCGTGACATCGGCAATCGTGGGCTGCACTTCATGCGCGTAACTCCGGTGGGAAAATGCAAGCAGGACCAATATTGACAGCGCTGCGAAAAAGGTCAGCTTAACGGGTGTGAACGGAAAAGGTCTCGCCATGGTTTTCGCGCGTCTTTCGATTGTCTTTGCTTTGTTTTGTGCCTCCGCAGCACATTCCCACGAGTTTTGGATTGAACCGACGAAATATCAAGTCGAAAGCGGCGCTTCGCTGGACGCGCATCTTCGCAACGGCGAGAACTTCAAAGGCATATCTCTGGGATGGTTCGACAGGCGTTTCACGCGGTTTGACATGGTGTCGGGCGATACCATTGCACCGGTTGAAGGACGCATGGGCGACACCCCGGCGCTGCAGGCAACGGCCCCTCCGGATGGGTTGCTCGTTGTTCTGCACGAAACAACGGAGCAGAGGCTGACCTACAAGACGTGGGAAAAGTTCCTGCGATTTGTCGAACACAAGGACTTCGCGCAGGCGGTGGAGATACACGAGGCAAATGGATGGCCCAAGGAAGATTTCCGCGAAATCTATACGCGTCATGTCAAGTCGCTGATCGCTGTCGGCACCGGGGATGGAAGTGACCGGCCTTTTGGTCTGAAAACCGAGTTCGTGGCGCTCAGCAACCCCTACAGCGAGGATTTCAATGGCGAGATGCGCGTACAGGTGAACTATCAGGGCGCACCCCGCGCAGATGCGCAAGTCGAGGTCTTTGCCCGTGCACCGGACGGAGCTGTCGACGTGAGCCTGTATCGCACCGATGACAAGGGACAAGTCACGATTCCGGTCCTCGCGGGACACGAATACCTGTTCGACGCAGTTGTTTTAAGGCCGAGTTCCCACGCCGGAACGGAAGAAAACGCCCCGGTTTGGGAGAGCTATTGGGCCGCGCTTACCTTTGCCGTTCCGGCGGCAAACTAGTCTGGTCGGACCTTGCGCCTGCGCGATATCCCCGTAAAAGCCAAGTCATGACTGCAAAAGCGGATATTCTTTGCATCGGCTCCGTTCTCTGGGACGTGATCGGGCGGTCCGCCAGCGCGATGCGCCAGGGATCCGATGTGCCGGGGCGGATCAGCCGCCTGCCCGGCGGCGTCGCCATGAACATCGCAATGACGCTCGTGCGTTTCGGCCTGACGCCCGCGCTCTTGACGGCTGTCGGACGGGATGCTGAGGGTGACGAGCTGGTCGCCGCCTGTGCAGCGCGCGGCATGATAACCGACACGATCTACCGCTCTGACGACTTGCCGACCGACAGATACATGGCGGTTGAAGGCGCAAACGGGCTTATCGCCGCCATTGCCGACGCGCATTCGCTGGAAGCGGCGGGTGCAAAGATCCTCGCACCGCTCTCCGACGGTCGCCTGGCATCCGCAGATGCGCCCTACAGAGGTCTGGTCGCCCTCGATGGCAACCTCACCCCGGAACTGCTGGGCAAGATTGCGCGCGACCCGCTGCTCGCATCCTCCGATCTGCGCCTCGCACCCGCCTCTCCGGGCAAGGCAGAACGCCTTCTGCCTTTTGTCAAGGCGTCCCGCGGCATGCTGTACGTCAACCTCGAAGAAGCCGGTCTGCTTTGCCAGAAACACTTCGGCACCTCGCAAGAAGCGGCCGAGGCTCTGCTGACCAAAGGCGCGGCGCGGGTGCTTGTGACGAACGGGGCGCATGATGCCACGGACGGCAGTGCGTCGGGACTGATGACGCAGACACCGCCGCAAGTCCTCGTCGCGCGCGTCACCGGAGCGGGCGATACGTTCATGGCCGCCCATATCGCGGCTGAGGCGCGCGGGTTTTCGCCCGAGGCCGCCTTGGCCAGCGCCCTCGAAACCGCCGCAACCTATGTGTCCGGAGAAACACCGTTTTGAACCCCCTGCCCCTCATCCATTCCGCCGAAGTGGCCGCGGCAAAGGCCAGCGACCGGCCCATCGTCGCGCTGGAAAGCACCATCATCACCCACGGCATGCCCTTTCCGCAAAACCTCGAGGTCGCCCGACAGGTCGAAGACGATCTGCGGAACATGAATGTCACACCCGCGACGATTGCGGTCATTGCGGGCCGGTTGCACATCGGGCTCGAACCGGACCAGCTTGAGACCCTTGCCCGGGCCAAAGGGGTCGCGAAACTGTCGCGCGCAGACCTTGCTGCCTGCATCGCCACGGGCGGCACCGGTGCGACCACCGTCGCGGCCACTATGATCGGCGCGCATCTTGCCGGGATCAAGGTCTTTGCGACCGGCGGCATTGGTGGCGTGCATCGTGGCGCGGAAGACAGTTTCGATATTTCTGCAGACCTGTTTGAACTGGCGCAGACACCGGTCACGGTTGTTGCGGCAGGCGCCAAGGCCATCCTCGACGTTGCCAAGACCCTTGAGGTTCTCGAGACGCAAGGCGTACCGGTAATTGCCTATGGGCAGGACAGTTTTCCCGCGTTCTGGAGCCGCTCGTCGCCATACAAGGCACCGCTGCGGATGGACGATCCGGCTCAGATCGCGCAAGCCCACCTGTGCCGCGCGCGCCTCGGACTACCCGGCGGTCAACTTGTCGCGAACCCCATCCCGGAAAACGACGAAATCCCATCGCAAACGCTTGCGCCGGTCATCGCTCAGGCGCAACAGGATGCGGACAAACATGCAATCACGGGGAAAGCGGTAACCCCTTATCTGCTTCAGCGCATTTTCGAACTGACCGGCGGGCGGTCGCTGGTTGCGAACATCGCACTGGTTCGGAACAACGCCAAACTGGCGGGTGCGATTGCACAAGCCTTGGGCGCGAACAGGCGTTGAGATGAAATAGAGTTGCCCACGCCAAACCGCCCATTGTACTGCCGTGTCAAACATCCTAACTACCCAATGCGCTTTTAACTCGGACTTTGAATGAATACGCCCTTCGACCCAGAAATTGCACCGCCGCGCCGGGGTCTTTTTGTGCGTTTGCGTGCAAACTTTCTGACCGGACTGGTGGTGATCGCACCCGTAGGTCTGACCATCTGGCTGATCTGGTCTGTTGTCGGCTGGATCGACGGGTTTGTTTTGCCGCTGGTCCCGATGCGGTACCAGCCCGACCGCATGTTGCAGGACCTTCTCGGACTCGACCCGTCGGTACAAATCAACGTGCGCGGCATCGGCGTCGTTATCTTCCTGATTTTCACGGTGGTTGTGGGCTGGATCGCCAAAGGGCTGATCGGTCGCTCCTTGATCTCCTTCGCGGAGGGCCTCGTGGAACGGACGCCCGTCGTCCGCTCCATCTATTCCGGGATCAAACAGATCTCCGAAACGGTTTTTGCCCAGTCCGAGCGATCTTTCGAAAAGGCCTGTGTGATCGAGTATCCGCGCAAGGGAATCTGGGCGATCGGCTTCATATCAACGAATACGAAAGGTGAAATCGCCGAGCGTGCGCATCACGGTCGCCCCATGCTGAGCATCTTTCTGCCCACCACGCCGAACCCGACATCAGGATTCTTACTCTTCGTGCCGCAGGAAGACGTCGTCGTTCTGGACATGACCGTCGAGGAAGCCGCGAAGCTCGTCATCTCGGCCGGGCTGGTCTATCCGAACGGGAAAGACACCCAGGAAAACCTGATTGCAAAGTGATTAACTGAACATCTTCATCAGATCGACGGACCCGCGGGTATTAAGGTCTTTTCGATGCGCCGTTAGAAAATCATCGGCGGCGCGCTGCCCGGCTTCCTTCAACCTTGCCAGGGTGTAGGGTGTCGGGATCAGTTTCGTCGCGACCGACAGATCATTCATCAACCCGTCATCCGCGATCATGTGCATGTGCAGCCGTCGCATTTCTCCCGGTTTCAGCTTGCCCTTTGACAGCAGGCGCTGCACGAATTCGATCGCGCGCAACTCGCGCAGAAGGGACGAGTTGAAACTTATTTCATTGATCCGGTTCTGGAT
>JASFFN010000184.1:0-4951 GCA_050124275.1 Roseobacter sp.
GCGGAAGAGAGGCCGTCAGAATTCTGCTGGAAGGTAATGCAAAACGCAGCAAGCCGCTTGATGTTCATCTTGTAGGGCACAGCGCGGGAGCGATCCTTCTGGCACATCTCATGGACGCCATGAACAGCATGAACCCGTTGAGTTCCCCGATAAAATCGTGCTCCCTGATGGCGCCTGCCTGCACGGTCGATCTGTTCAAGAACGCCTATCATCCAAGGATCGGTCAAACGGGCAGCGCTCAGGGCATCAGAATTCTGCGGCAATACAACCTCATCGACCAACGCGAACTTGACGATTCCGTCGGCCCATACAGAAAGTCGCTGCTCTACTTCGTCTCAAACGCTTTCGAGGATGACGAGAAAATGCCGCTTCTCGGTATGGAGACGTTCCAGTCGCAGGTTCCCACCAAGGCAGGCTACAAAGTTCATTATTCAGGGCGATCGCCCTCCGTCACGGACAGCCGGACGCACGGAGGATTTGACAATGATCGGAAGACGATGAACGACATTCTGGCAAACATCCTTGGGAAAAAACCTACGCCAGCCAAGGGCTTTCAGCCGGAAGACGTGACTGGCTACTGATCGGCCACGTTTGTCCGGACGTTTTCTTGATGTCCGCAAGACCAACTGCAAGCCGGTGAAGGCGACCAGACCAATCCGGAGCGGCGCAAGTCTGTCAAACCCATGGGAAGAGTCGCGTCATAATTTGCCCGGATGAGGCAGCGACGCATCATTCCTCTGGCGGTGCGGCCTCTTCTGTTCCGTCTTTGGACGATCCGGTAGCAGAAATATTCTTCTGGCGGATTTTCACGACGAAGACACAACCGCCGGGTATTTGCTTTTCGCGGTTGATTGCAACGCGCCCCAGAGGCGGCACCGACAATTCCCGACCGCCCGCCAGCGCTTCGCCAAATTCCGCGAGAACAGCATCTACAACTTGCCGCGCGTCACTCTTTTTCACGCCGGTCCGCTCGACCACGCGCTCTACCAGTTCCCGCTTTTTCAAAAGCTGAGCTGGTGCCCGAGCAGTCGCTGAAACCTTGGCTTGCACCGGCATTTTCACAACCGCGGCTTCGTTTTTCCGGACGGCGGTTTCGGAAGTCCTGACCGGCTTTACCGCTTGCCGTGCTGTCCCGGTTTTCTTTTGTGTCGTTTTTCGAACGCTCATGTCACTATCCTGACCGATTTTTTGTTTTGGAAAGGCACGCGCTTTTTGCTCACCTTCTTGCCTGTGATTTGCAGCATAAGTTGTATGAAGCGCCGACGATAGTCTTTTACTGCACTCGGAAGACGTTGAGCAAAATCGACTTGAAAAAAACGTTAAAAATATTTGTTTTTACGAAATAAAAGGCGCCCATCCAACGGTGGGCGCCTTGGTCGTTCATTGACGAAGGTCAGTGCGCGGTTGCCGCCCCGCCTTCTTCCGTCTGTTTAGCCAGGGCCGAAGCGGCCGCAGCCTCCTCGCTTTCCTCGTCCCATTCGATGGGTTCAGGTTTGCGGATGAGCGCGTGCTCCAGCACTTCGGATACATGCGATACGGGGATGATCGTCAACCCCTCCTTCACATTGTCCGGAATTTCCGGCAGGTCCTTGGCGTTTTCCTCCGGAATGAGCACCGTGGTGATGCCGCCCCGCAGCGCCGCCAGCAGTTTTTCCTTAAGACCGCCGATCGGCATCGCGTTGCCACGCAGGCTGACCTCGCCCGTCATGGCAATGTCCTTGCGCACCGGGATCTGTGTCAGCACGGATACGATCGATGTCACCATCGCCAGACCGGCGGAGGGCCCGTCCTTGGGCGTTGCCCCGTCCGGCACGTGCACGTGGATGTCGATCTTGTCGAACTGCGGCGGCTTGATCCCGATCTTGGGACTGATCGAGCGCACATAGCTCGACGCCGCGTCGATGGACTCCTTCATCACATCGCCCAGCTTGCCGGTCGTCTTCATCCGGCCTTTGCCCGGCAGACGCAGGGCCTCGATGCTCAAGAGCTCACCGCCCACGGAGGTATAGGCCAGCCCCGTGACCACACCGATCTGATCCTCTTTCTCGGCCAGACCATAGCGGTATTTTTTCACGCCGAGGAACTCATCAAGATTATCCGCGGTGACCACTACCTTTTCCGCCTCTTTCTTGATGATCTTCGTCAATGATTTACGCGCCACCTTGGCGATCTCACGCTCAAGATTGCGCACGCCCGCTTCGCGCGTGTAGGTGCGGATCATTTCGGTCAGCGCCGAGTCTTCAAGCACGAACTCTTTCGCCTTCAGGCCATGGTTCTTGATCTGCTTGGGGATCAGGTGGTGTTTCGCGATCTCGCGCTTTTCGTCTTCGGTATATCCGGCGAGCGGTATGATCTCCATCCGGTCAAGAAGCGGACCCGGCATGTTGTAGCTGTTCGATGTGGTCAGGAACATCACGTTCGAGAGGTCATACTCGACCTCCAGATAGTGATCCACGAAAGTGGAGTTCTGTTCCGGATCAAGCACTTCAAGCATGGCAGACGCCGGATCGCCACGGAAGTCCTGTCCCATCTTGTCGATCTCGTCGAGCAGGATGAGCGGGTTCGTGGTCTTGGCTTTCTTCAGCGCCTGGATGATCTTGCCCGGCATTGACCCGATATACGTGCGCCGATGACCGCGGATCTCGGATTCGTCACGCACGCCGCCAAGCGAGATGCGAATGAATTCGCGCCCCGTCGCCTTGGCCACGGATTTGCCCAGGGATGTCTTGCCCACGCCCGGCGGGCCGACGAGGCACATGATCGGGCCTTTCAGCTTGCTAGAGCGTTGCTGCACCGCCAGATATTCCACGATGCGTTCCTTGACTTTTTCCAACCCGTAATGGTCGTCATCAAGAACTTTCTGCGCGCGGCCGAGGTCTTTCTTGACCCGGGACTTCACGCCCCACGGGATCGACAGCATCCAGTCGAGATAGTTGCGCACGACCGTGGCCTCGGCAGACATCGGGCTCATGTTCTTGAGCTTTTTGATCTCCGCCTCGGCCTTTTCACGGGCTTCCTTGCTCAGCTTGGTTTCGGCGATCTTGGCTTCGAGCTCGGCAATCTCGTTCCGGCCGTCTTCGCCATCACCCAGCTCCTGCTGGATCGCCTTCATCTGTTCGTTCAGGTAGTACTCGCGTTGGGTCCGCTCCATCTGAGACTTCACGCGCGTCTTGATCTTTTTCTCGACCTGCAGAACGGACATTTCGCCCTGCATCAGCCCATAAACCTTTTCAAGACGTTCGGACACGCTGAGTGTTTCGAGCAGATCCTGTTTCTGGGCGACGTCGATCCCCAGATGGCCCGCAACGAGGTCGGCCAGCTTCGCCGGTTCGGTGGATTCACTGACCGCCGCCAGCGCCTCTTCCGGCACGTTCTTCTTGACCTTCGCATAGCGTTCGAACTCATCCATGACCGTGCGCAAAAGCGCCTCGGTCGTGGCGACATCGCCCGGCATTTCGGTGAGGTACTCCGCGCGCGCCTCGAAAAAGCTGTCATTTTCGAGGTACTCGGTGATGCGCACCCGCGACTGCCCCTCCACCAGCACCTTCACGGTGCCGTCGGGCAGCTTGAGCAGTTGCAGAACGTTCGCGAGAACCCCTGCCTTGAAGATACCATCCTTGTTCGGATCGTCCTCGCTCGGGTCGATCTGACTGGACAGAAGGATTTGCTTGTCGTCCGCCATCACCTCTTCCAGGGCGCGGACAGATTTCTCTCTTCCCACGAACAATGGCACGATCATATGCGGGAACACCACAATGTCGCGCAGCGGTAAAACCGGGTAGGAAGCGTTCAGAGGCTCTTGCATGCTCTTTCCTTGTATCTGGCAAGATGGAACCGGCCCCGCCGATGCAGCAACTCTCGTCCATCTCCATTTCTCGATCATACAGGTGGGGCACAACGGCCGGGAATTCAACCTGCCAATCAACTTTCTGCGGGCAGCATGACCACAGAAGCCACAACATACAAGGCTCTCTTTCGGGCTTTTTGCAGTTGCAGAAACGGGCGCCGGGCCCTGGCTTCACGGAAACGGGCCGTCTCGCCTGTGTTGCGGCAGGTTCTCGGGGGCCGTTTGCGCGACGCTAAAGCGGCTCGATATCACCTTGAGCGCGCGTTTCGTGGAAACCGCGCTGGAACGCCTCGAAAGAGCCTGCCGAGATCGCGTCGCGCATCCCGGCCATCAGGTCCTGATAGTACGTCAGATTATGCCAGGTCAGCAGCATCGAGCTGATGATTTCCTGCGATCTGAACACATGATGCAGATAGGCGCGGCAATATCCGGTGCAGGCCGGGCAGCCGCAGTCTTCGTCGAGCGGGCGCGGGTCATCCGCATGGCGCGCGTTCTTGATGTTGACCACGCCCCGGCGGGTAAAGGCCTGCCCGGTCCGGCCGGAGCGGCTCGGCAGGACACAATCCATCATGTCGATCCCGCGCGCCACGGCGCCCACGATATCGTCGGGCTTGCCCACGCCCATGAGGTAGCGCGGCTTGTCTTCGGGCAACTGGTCCGGCGCGAACTCGAGACAGCCGAACATGGCCGTCTGCCCCTCGCCCACCGCGAGCCCGCCAACCGCGTAGCCGTCAAAGCCGATCCCGCGCAGGGCCTCGGCACTCTCCGCGCGCAAGTCCTTTTCCAGCCCACCCTGCTGGATGCCGAAAAGCGCATGGCCCGGACGGTCGCCGAAGGCCTCTTTCGAGCGCGCTGCCCACCGCATCGACAGGCTCATGCTCTCGGCGATCGTGGCCTTGTCCGCCGGAAGTGCCGGGCATTCGTCGAAACACATCACGATATCCGAGCCTAAAAGCCGCTGGATTTCCATCGACCGCTCCGGCGTGAGTTCGTGTTTCGAGCCATCGATGTGGCTTTTGAAGGTCACCCCTTCCTCGGTCAGCTTGCGCAGATCGGCAAGGCTCATGACCTGAAAGCCACCGGAATCCGTCAGGATCGGGCGCT
>JASFFN010000185.1:0-4944 GCA_050124275.1 Roseobacter sp.
TCCGAGTTGAACCCGTTCGCTCTCGAAGTGCTCGAGCTCAACGGGCATGATGTTTCCGTGCTGCGATCCAAGAACCTGTCCGAGTTCCAGGGCGCAGATGCTCCACGGTTCGATTTCGTCTTTACGGTCTGCGATCAAGCGGCAAACGAGGAGTGCCCGGCCTGGACCGGCCAACCCGTCAGCGCCCATTGGGGGATGCCGGATCCGGTCAAGGCGGAAGGGACCGATGCGGAAAAAAGCCTTGCCTTCCATCAGGCCTATGGCGCGCTTCACAACCGGATCAAGGCATTTTCCGCGCTGCCGATCTCTTCGCTTGATCGCATTTCTCTGCAGAAGGCCGTGGACGATATCGGTCGCGAATCCACCGAGGCGCTTTCATGACCACTTACGCAGTGAATGGCCTTGGCCGCATTGGCAAGCTCGCTCTGAAACCGCTTCTCGAGCGGGACGCGCAGATCGCATGGATCAACGATGCGGTGGGCGATCCGGCCATGCACGCCCATTTGCTGGAATTCGACACGGTGCACGGGCGATGGGCTGCCGACTTCGCCCATGATGCGGACAGCGTGAGCATCGACGGCATGAAACTGCCATTCATCGGCACGCGCGACCTGTCGACGCTGCCTTTGGACGGCGTTGACGTGGTGATCGACTGCACCGGGGCCTTCAAGTCCGAGGCGAAACTGTCTCCCTATTTCGAGGCGGGTGTGAAAAAGGTTGTGGTCTCGGCACCGGTCAAGGATGGGGGGGTGGCCAATATCGTTTATGGCGTCAATCACGACATCTACGATCCTGCGGCACATCGGATCATCACTGCCGCGAGTTGCACGACGAACTGCCTTGCACCGGTCGTGAAGGTCATCCACGAAACCATCGGGATCCGTCATGGTTCGATCACCACGATCCATGACGTGACGAACACCCAGACCATCGTGGACCGTCCCGCCAAGGACCTGCGGCGCGCGCGCTCCGCACTGAATTCCCTGATCCCCACCACCACCGGGTCGGCAACGGCGATCACGCTGATCTATCCCGAACTGAAAGGGCGGCTGAACGGCCATGCCGTGCGCGTGCCGCTGCTCAATGCCTCCATTACCGACTGCGTCTTCGAGGTGGCGCGGGAGACGACCGCCGAAGAGGTGAATGCGCTGTTCAAGGCGGCGTCCGAGGGGCCGCTCAGGGGCATCCTCGGCTATGAGGAGCGTCCGCTGGTATCCGCGGATTACACCAACGACGCAAGATCGAGCATCGTTGATGCCCCCTCAACCATGGTGGTGAACGGCACTCAGGTGAAAGTTTATGCGTGGTACGACAACGAGATGGGATACGCGCATCGTCTGGTGGATGTCGCGCTGATGGTCGGGGCCTCGCTTTGACTGACCGCCCACCCGCCACACGGCCGGAGGGCCTGAGTGCCTACATCGCCGTCACTGCGGCCTACTGGGCCTTCATGCTCACGGACGGCGCGCTGCGGATGCTGGTTCTTCTGCATTTCCATACGCTCGGTTTTTCACCGGTGCAGCTAGCCTATCTTTTCGTGCTCTACGAACTCGCCGGGATGATCACCAACCTGTCCGCTGGCTGGCTTGCTGCCCGCTTCGGCTTGACCTCGACACTCTATGCAGGACTCGGGCTCCAGGTTCTCGCGTTGCTGGCGCTGGCGCAACTCGATCCGGGCTGGGCGGTCGCGACATCGGTTGTCTATGTGATGGTCGTGCAGGGTGCGAGCGGCGTGGCGAAGGACCTTGCGAAGATGTCCTCGAAATCCGCCGTGAAACTGCTTGCGCCGAAAGAGGATGGCGGGCTTTTCCGTTGGGTCGCTCTGCTGACGGGCTCCAAGAACGCGGTGAAAGGCATCGGCTTTCTGTTGGGGGCCGCGCTTTTGGCAACGCTGGGGTTTGTCTGGGCGGTGCTGGCGATGGCGGCGGTCCTCGCGGTGATCCTCGTGGCGGTTCTGATCGCGATGCCGCCGGGGCTGCCGAAGGGGCGCAAGGGCGCGAAGTTCTCCGAGGTGTTTTCCAAGTCCGCCAATGTGAACTGGCTCAGCGTTGCAAGGGTGTTCCTCTTCGGCGCGCGGGACGTCTGGTTCGTGGTCGGTATCCCGATCTACTTCTACGCGGTGCTGTCGGATGGAACGGTGGAAGGCAACCGCGCGGCCTTCTTCATGATCGGCACATTCATGGCGCTCTGGATCATTCTCTACGGCGCAGTGCAGGCATACGCGCCCCGTCTCCTCCGGGCGGCATCCCGGACCGAGGCGGATTTGATCACGGCCGCGCGCGCATGGGCCTGGGCCCTGGCCGTAGTTCCGGCGGCGCTGACCGTGGCGGCGCTCCTGTCGCCGGCCCCGCAGCCCGGGCTGACCATCACGCTCTTTATCGGGCTGCTCGTCTTCGGTGTCATCTTTGCGGTGAACTCGTCTCTCCACTCCTACCTGATCCTAGCGTTCACGCAGGCGGAGCGGGTCACCATGGATGTGGGTTTTTACTACATGGCAAATGCGGGCGGGAGACTCCTGGGCACCATCCTGTCAGGTCTGACCTATCAGGTCGGCGGGCTTGCCCTGATGTTGGGCACGGCGGCGACAATGGTCGCGGTTTCGGCGCTGGCTGCGGGCAGGCTCAGTTCGGACCATCCGCAGGTCACGGCAGTACCATGAGCGTTTTCGAGCGGTATCTCTCTGTCTGGATCGGCCTTGCCATCGTGGCGGGCATTGTCATCGGCAGCGTCGCGCCGGCCCTCGTGGAGGCGGTCGCGGCGGCAGAGGTCGCCAGCGTGAACCTTGTCGTCGCCGTGCTGATCTGGGCGATGGTCTACCCGATGATGGTGGGCGTCGACCCGGGGAGTCTGAAGGACGTCCTGAAGCAGCCGAAGGGGCTTGCAATCACGCTGGCGGTGAACTGGCTGATCAAGCCCTTTACCATGGCGGCACTCGGCGTGCTGTTCTTCGAGGTCGTCTTCGCCGATCTGATCGCGCCCGAGGATGCGCAACAATACATCGCCGGTCTCATCCTTCTGGGTGCCGCGCCCTGTACGGCCATGGTCTTCGTCTGGTCACAGCTGACCCGCGGTGACGAGAGCTATACGCTTCTGCAAGTGTCCGTGAATGACGTGGTGATGGTCTTCGCCTTTGCGCCCATCGTCGCCTTTCTTCTCGGGGTGACGGACATCTCGGTGCCTTGGGAAACCCTTGTCCTGTCCGTCGTCCTCTTCGTGGCGCTTCCGCTCGCGGCCGGAATCTGGACGCGACGGCGGCTTGGCACCGCGGCCCGGATCGAGGCGTTTCGCGACCGGGTCAAACCGTGGTCGGTGATGGGCCTCATCGCGACCGTCGTGATCCTCTTCGGCCTGCAGGGGCAGGTGATCCTCGACCGGCCGCAGGTCATCTTACTGATCGCCGTGCCGATCCTGATCCAGTCCTACGGTATTTTTGCGCTCGCCTACGCCGCCGCTTACGTGCTGCGTGTGCCGCATCGGATCGCTGCGCCTTGCGCGCTGATCGGTACATCGAATTTCTTCGAACTTGCGGTCGCTGTGGCGATCAGTCTGTTCGGCCTGAACTCGGGGGCGGCGCTCGCCACCGTGGTGGGCGTGCTGGTCGAGGTGCCTGTCATGCTCTCGTTGGTTGCCTTTGCCAACCGCACGCGATCGCGTTTCGCGTAAGGTAAAGAAAGAATCGACAAAACCGGAATTGTAGTTATATTGATTCCATGACTACGATCAGCCCCAATGCCAGCGCGCTTGCCGCCCTTGGCCATGATGCCCGCCTTTCGATTTTCCGCCTGCTTGTGAAGGCTGGGGACAGCGGTCTTCGCGTGGGCGACATCGGCGATCACCTCGGGCTCGCGCCGTCGACACTGGCGCACCATCTGTCGACGCTCGTCGATGCGGGACTGGTGCTTCAGGAAAAGCGGGGGCGCGAGGTGTTCAACCGGGTAGACTATCCAGCCATGCGGCGGGTGCTGGACTTTTTGACGTCGGAGTGCTGCACCGGGGTTTCCGTGCGCGCCGCAGTGGCCTCTGCCTGTGACGCCTGATATTTTTTCCGCCTGAAACAACCGCAGAACTGGAGTTCCGGTGATGACAGATACAACACTTTCCGCAACCGGTCTTCGGACCTCGATCCGCCATCTCTGGCGGGAACAGCGTGTCTGGCTGGCCTCCGGTATCATCCTGACGGTCCTCGCGGTCTTCGATCCGGCGCAAGCCGGAGACAGCGCCGTTTTCGCTGGCAACGCGCTCCTGCACACGGCGCCTTACCTCATTCTGTCCATCGCCATCGCCGCTTGGGCCGGGGCAACGGGCGCCGACAACCTGATCGCCCGGGCCTTCACCGGCGCGCCGCTCCTGATGATCGGGCTCGGCGCGCTCGCGGGCGGCCTTTCGCCTTTCTGTTCCTGCGGGGTCATCCCGTTGATCGCCGCGTTGCTTGCCATGGGGGTGCCGCTCTCTGCGGTTATGGCTTTCTGGCTTGCATCACCGATCATGGACCCGTCGATGTTCGTTCTGACCGCCGGCGTTCTGGATCTCGAGTTCGCGATAGCCAAGACGCTCGCCGCGATCGGGCTGGGTGTCTTCGGCGGCCTTGTGGTCCATTTTCTGGCGCAGGGCGGCGCCTTGGCGGATCCGTTGCGCGAGGGCGTCGGCAACGGGGGGTGTGGCGGGGCAAAGGTCCGGGCGCCCAAACCTGTCGTGTGGCGGTTCTGGACAGAGGGTGAGCGGCGCGCCAAGTTTGGCCACGATGCGGTGAAGACCACGCTGTTTCTCGCAAAATGGCTGACCCTCGCCTTTCTGTTGGAAAGCTTGATGCTCGCGTGGATCCCTGCGGAAACGGTTACCTCTGTGCTTGGGGGCCACGGGCTCGCGCCGATCCTCACGGCAACCCTGGTGGGTGTACCCGCCTATCTGAACGGCTACGCGGCTCTTCCGCTCGTCGGAGGACTG
>JASFFN010000186.1:0-4940 GCA_050124275.1 Roseobacter sp.
CGACAGCATAAAACTTGATTTCTACGGAGACGCTTCGGTGCTTTTCGAAGCCTTCAAGGCGGGCGAAATCTCCGCCGTGCGCGAATTCAACGCCGAAAAGTGGCAAAAGCAGTATGATTTCCCGGCGGTCGAACAGGGGCGGGTGGTCAAATCCGAAATACCGCACCGCAAGCCCTCCGGCATGACCGGCTTCGTCATGAACACGCGAAAACCTCCTTTCGATGACTGGCGCGTCCGGCAGGCGATGATTCAGGCATTCAATTTCGAGTTCATCAACGATACCCTCACCGGAGGGGTGCAGCCGCGCATTGCGTCGTACTTCTCGAATTCCGAACTGCGCTTTGAACCCGGTCCGGCGACGGGAAAAGTCGCCGCGCTTCTCGAGCCTTTCCGCGCGGCGCTTTTGCCCGGGACGCTCGAGGGTTACGAATTCCCGAAGACGGACGGATCGTTGCGCAACCGGCGCGGAATCCGGCAGGCCATGGCACTGTTGCAGGAGGCCGGATGGACGGCAGAGGACGGTGTTTTACGCAACGACGCCGGTGAGGTCTTCTCCTTCACCATCCTGCTTTCGCAGGACAGCACCGAGAACAAGGCGATTGCGGACCTTTACGTGCCTGCCCTCGAGCGTCTCGGCATGGACGTGCGGATCGAGACCGCCGATAGCGCGCAGTTCGTGGCGCGGACAAATTCCTTCGATTTCGACATGACGACATTTCGCAGGTCTCTGTCGCTGTCTCCCGGCAACGAACAGCGCTTTTACTGGGGCTCGGCGGCAGCGGATCAGGAAGGATCGCGCAATCTGATGGGCGTCAAATCGCAAGCCGTGGATGCCATGATCGAAGCTATCGCCGCCGTGCGTGCTCTCGACCGGTTGCTGACGGCAGGGCGCTACGTGATCCCGTTCTGGCAATACACGACCGGATACATCGCGCATGACGCCGCGATGAAATTCCCGCAGAGCTTGCCGATTTACGGCGACGGACCGAATTTCATGCCAGAAGTCTGGTGGTACGATCCCTCCTGACATCGGGCTGCAAGAAGGTTGCTCGCGCCGGTCGACAGGGACTGATCCGCACCTGCGCAGGCGATGCTTGCACCAGTTGGCGAACCCGGCTAGCAGCAGGTCATGATATCGCTTTACGACGAAGGCCCCTACCCGTCCTGCCCGGCACCGTTCAACATGGCAGCCCATGTGATGCAGGCCGGGCAGAAGACGCCCGACAAAGACGCGCTGTTGGTCGTCGGATCGGATTTTCTGGAACGCTGGACCTACGACCGGTTGCGCAAGGCAATCGCCGGGGCCGCAACCGGCATGCTTCAGCAAGGCCTCTCTGCGGGCGATGTCGTGCTCATGCGGTTGGGCAATACCGTCGACTTTCCCATCGTCTTCCTCGGCGCGCTTGCCGCGGGACTGGTCCCGGTGCCGACGTCCGCAGCCCTGACAGCACCTGAAACGGCATTCGTGATAGAAACGGTACGGCCAAGGCTGGTGCTGCGCGACCCGCAGGTCGCCTGCGCGGACGGCCAGAAGGAAATCGGTCTCGCGCAATTGCAGAGCTGGCGAAATCTGCCGGCTGGCGCCTTCGATCTGGGTGACCCGAACCGATTGGGGTACATCATCTTCACCTCCGGAACCGCCGGAAAACCAAGGGCCGTCGCCCATGCGCATCGAGCGATCTGGGCGCGGCAGATGATGTTCGAGGACTGGTACGGACTGCGCGAGGATGACCGGGTGTTGCATGCCGGTGCGTTCAACTGGACGTATACTCTGGGCACGGGACTGATGGACCCCTGGACCAGAGGCGCCACCGCGATCATACCGGCCCCGGGTACCGCATCCGAAGATCTGCCGAACCTGCTACGCAAACAAAAAGCCACGATTTTTGCCGCCGCGCCAGGTGTTTACCGGCAAATGCTAAAGCGCGCTGACTGCCAGGGCCTGGTCAACCTTCGCCACGGACTGAGCGCGGGCGAAACACTGGCACCGGAGCTTGCCCAAAAGTGGCGCGATGCCACCGGACGAGAAGTGCTGCAAGCCTATGGAATGACCGAGTGCTCGACGTTTATCTCTCAACGCCCGCATAGAAAGACGGGCTCCGCCGGCATGGGCCGGCCACAGCGCGGTCGGCGTGTTGCGGTGGTCGAAAACGGCGCGCCGGTCCCACGCGGAACGGAAGGCACGATTGCCATCTCCCGGCGCGATCCCGGATTGATGCTGGGGTACATCGGCGCCGCGGAAGAAACCGAAAAGAGAATGTCGGGCGAATGGTTCCTGACAGGAGACCGGGCCGTCATGGAAGAAAGCGGAGACCTGATGTACATGGGGCGCAACGACGACATGATGAATGCCGGAGGCTATCGCGTGTCCCCGCTTGAAGTGGAAAGCGTGCTCGGGCGGGTGGAAGGGATAGATACCGTCGCCGTTACCGACGTTGAAGTAAAGGAAAACACCACCGTTATTGCGGCATTCTACACCGGACCCGTCGCTCTGGACGACGCGCTATTGCAACAGCACGTGTCGAGGGAACTGGCACGGTACAAACATCCGCGGATGTTCGTGCATCTGCCCGAGTTGCCAGTCGGGCCGAACGGCAAGATTCTCCGCCGCGAACTGCGAAACAGGTTCAGGAGGCAAACATGAGCGAACCGATCAAGCTGGACATTATATCCGACCCGATCTGCCCCTGGTGCTACATCGGCAAAACACATCTCGACAAAGCCCTGAGCCAGCACCCCGGCCATCCGTTTGCCATCGAATGGCACCCGTTTCAGCTCAACCCGGACATGCCGAAAGAGGGTATGGATAGACGGGCGTATCTGGAAGGCAAATTTGGCGGAAAGGAAGGGGCCGTGCGCGCCTACGCCCCGGTCGTCGAACATGCGCAGGCGGCCGGGCTGACAATCAACTTTGAGCAAATGCAGCGTACGCCAAACACCATCGACGCGCATCGCCTGATCCACTGGGCCGGCATCGAAGGATGCCAGACCGCCGCCGTCTCCGCGCTCTTTCATGCCTATTTCGTTGACGCGAGGGATATCGGAGACGGCGAAGTGCTGGCCGACATCGCCGATTCGATCGGCATGGATGCGGCCGTTGTCGGCAAACTGCTGAAGTCCGACGCGGACATCGAGGAAATCCGCAAGAGAGACGCCCACAGCCGCCAAATGGGGGTCAATTCCGTGCCGACCTTCATCGTGGCCGGCAAACACGCCGTGCCGGGTGCGCAACCTCCGGAGTTGTGGAGCAAGGTGATCTCGGAACTCGCGGGTGAATGACAGGTTCGCACTGCCGCGCCGCCGCAAATAAGACCTAAAGTTGTGATTGAAACGAATGCAACTCTGGGTTAGAACTGACGCCAAACAGCGACAGCTCGACTGAGCGCGCAAAAAACAAACAAGGCTGTAATTTTGAAAAGACACCTGAGCGAGCTTCCCATGGGGCGTGCGGAATTCGTCGCCCTGATGGCAATGATGTTCGCGACCATTGCGTTCTCGATTGATGCCTTGTTGCCTGCGCTACCGAGCATATCGCGCGACCTCACACCTTTTGAACCGACGCGCGCGCCTTTGATTCTTACATTTTTCGTTCTCGGGATGGGCCTTGGAACATTCGTTTCCGGCCCTCTGTCAGATGCTTTCGGACGACGCGCGGTCATGTTCTGGGGGGCCGGCCTGTACATTTCCGCGGCCTTTGTGGGTTGGATCAGCCAGTCGCTGGAGATGCTGTTGATGGCCCGTGTGATACAGGGAATCGGTGCGTCGGGTCCGCGCGTCGTGTGCATTGCCATTATCCGCGACCTTTTCTCAGGCCGCGAGATGGCACGGATCCTGTCCATCGTCATGGTCACTTTCACGATCATTCCGGCGTTTGCGCCTGCGCTGGGTGTACTCATCATAGAATTCTCCGGGTGGAGAAGCATTTTCCTCGCCTTTGTCGTCTTCTCTCTAATCTCGGCGCTCTGGCTCGGGTTGAGACTGCCGGAGACCTTGCCGGCCGAGAACCGAAGACCGCTGCGTCTGCCGCTCATCATCGGTGCAATGCGCCAGATGTTCGAGCATCCGATTGTCCGTGTGGCGATCATCGTTCAAACGTTGTCGCTGGCGATGCTGTTCTCTCTGCTTGTGCTGATCCAGCCCACCTATCAGTATGTCTTCGACAAGCTGGACAGCTTCCCCTACTGGTTCGGGGCGATCGCGCTGTCCTCGGCCTTGTCAAGCTTCCTCAACGCCATGCTCGTGATCCGGTTCGGCATGCGCCGGCTGGTAACCATTGCGCTGCTGATGCAAATCACATTGTCCGGGGTGGTGCTGCTTGGATACGGGCATATTTCCGCCCAGGGTTTCGGCATTTTCGCCGTCTGGCAGGCGTTCGTTTTCTTCCAGGCGGGCCTCACGATCGGGAACCTGAACGCCATCGCGATGGAACCGATGGGGCATATCGCGGGTATGGCCGCCAGCGTGATCGGCGCGGTATCAACCATGTTTGCAGCGATCATCGCTTCCCCGGTGGGTTTGCTTTTCGACGGCACGATCCGGCCGCTTGTCGGAACGGTCTTCGTGCTCGCCTGTGTGGGGTTCATGCTGATGCTGCACATGGGCCGTCTGGAAGCGCGGTTGCCGGCGGAGTGATTTTCAACCGGCTTTCTTCTTCGCGCGTTTGCCTTCCGCGACAACCTTTTCGGCGAGATCCCGTGCGATCGCAAAGGCGCCCTTGATCTTGTCCGCTTCCGCCTTCCAGTCGCGGCGCACGATGATCTTGTTGTCCTTGACCTTTGCAAGGCCGCGCTGCGCCTGGATGAACTCGACAAGGCCCTGCGGTGACGCGAACTTGTCATTGTGGAACTGGATCGTCGCGCCTTTCGGACCGCCGTCGAGCTTGGCGATCCCGGCCTTTTTGCACATCGCCTTGATGCGGACGACCAGCATCAGGGTGTTGA
>JASFFN010000187.1:0-4931 GCA_050124275.1 Roseobacter sp.
GAAACTGTCCGTTGAGCAATCGCCGCCTTCGAGACGGATCTGGTGCGAACGCATGCCCTTGGGGAATTCGATGTAGAAATCCTTGTTCAGCGTCAGACCGCCGTTCTTGCCCACGTCGGCCATCACCATCTGCCCACCTTGCGCATCGGGGTAAAACTGGTCATCCCATGTCGAGTAGAGCGAATTGGTCCAGTAGACGCGCTTGCCGTCGCGGCTGATCTCGACCATCTGCGGCCCATAGGCAAAGTCCTTGCCGTTGGGGTGCTTTGCACCGCGCGCGATCCCGCCGATTTCGACTTTGCCCGCCAGCACGGGCTTCATCGGGTCGGAAACATCGTATTGATGCATCTCGCCGAGCCCCCAGCAGGCCACATAGAGATACTTGTCATCAAGGCTCAGATCGATATCCGTTACCAGCGGCGGCACCGCTTCGAAGCCCTGCAGCATGGGCGGCAGGTTCTCCGCCTTTTCCGGACGCGGATCGATGGTGATGGTTTTCTTGGCCTGCCATTTTCCATCGTCGCCCCGCCACCATGTGAAGATCGCCCCCTGCAGGTTTGTCGTATCGACGACGACGCCGCAGAATCCGTAGGACTTCTTCGGATCGTGTGCAGGCCGCACCTCGAGCGCCATCTGGTGGTTCTCGCCCAGATCGATGGTCTGGATGTTCTTGCGCGCGCGCAGGTCCCAGAAATGGATGGAATGGCCGTATTTGTTGGACAGCAGATCCTCTGGGACCAGCCCGTTTTCGAACTGCGGTGGCAGGCCCCACTCGGAACTGACCATGTAATCCTGCGGCAGGTTCCACCAGAAATCGTAGTGTTTGTCCTGCTTGCCGCGGTCCATTTCGTACTGGCCGATGATCTCGAAGGTTTCGCAATCCATGATGAAGATACCGGGCGGTCCGTCGGTGCCGTCCTTGCCGCCCCCACCGAGGCAGGAGACGTAAATACCTTCCGGTCCGCAGTGGATCGTGTGCGGACGCGAATACCCGGTTTTCTCGAAAACCTCTTCCGGCTCGATTGTCTTGTGGATATGCGCCTTGAGAGGCTCCTTCACGTCGATGACATAGATGCGCGACGACCGGATACCCGGGACGATCAGATAGCGACGTTCTAGAAAGGCATGTCCCGACAACGGCGACAGCGACGAGGAGCAGGCATTCCAGCCGAAATGATGAAACTCGTCGCCCTTGTTGGGGACGATCACCTGATGCACGATCTGGCCATAGCTCTTGGACCCCGGTTTCAGATCGACGACCGCGATCCCGTCGGATTGCGAGCCGTCGGGGCTGAGCATGACCGTGAATGCAAAATTCTCCACCGGTGCGTTCATTGCGATCTTCGGTGACGGATAAAATGTCGGATCAGGCCGTAAATTCATGTTTTTCCTCCCGGTATTTGATTTTTGCCCAGACGAATTGTTGCGGGCCGCCGGCGCATCGCTGGATGTCTTTCGTCATCGTCGCTGGTCACCGGTTTTTATCTTCGGCAATCCAACGGAACCATCCGGCTGACGAGGCGCGGCGAGGTCTCCCGCAGCAGGCGGCCGCCTGACCGGCAACTCCTCCCAAAAACGCCGGTCAGTAACGCGGTTGATGATGAAAGGCATGCTTTTCAAAAGCAAGGAATTTCTGACAAGCGGCCGCGCCCGGATCTCCGGTGCTCACGCGCCACTGTCGCGCGTTTCCTGCCACCTCGCGAGAGCGGCGGATATCGCGCGGCTGGCCTTGTCGATATAGGACAGATCGACCTTCCGGGGCGCAAAACTGATCGTTCCCTCGAACTTTTCGATATGCCCGTTGGCAAGTGCTGTCTCGATGTAGCGTTGGTTGCGCGTACCGCCGCGCTTGACCGGCAGTTCTGCCGTGTAAACAGGTTTTCCGGTGGCAAAGGCCTCGGCGACCATCGTGATCGAGTCGGGAGTGATCACGAACGCCCCGGCCTCCGCGCAGGCTTTCAAGAACCCCTCGCGGTCTTCCGCATCGACAAGGCGCGCAGTCGTGGGTGCAAATCTTTCTTGAACGGCCTTTTTGACCTCGGGCTTGGTTCTGCGGGAGAAAACGATGCTGACGGGCAACGTTTTCGCGAGTTCCTGCAGCCTGTCCAGAAAATCTCGGTAGGACTCCGCGTCGTCACTGTACGTGATGTTCAATCCACCGAGCAGGACCGTGACCGCTTTCTCCGACGAAGCCGCGACCGGCAGCGGCTGACAGATCGGCGCGTCGATCCAGACCTGTTCAGGGTTCCACGGATAAGGATTTCTATCGTCCTCGTGACGTTCACGCTCATGCTGTGCGCGCAACAGCACATCGGCACAATTCGTTTTCCATTTCTTGGGAGACCCGATGAAAAGAATGAAAATGTCCTGTCCGCGCAGAATTTTCAGCAATCGGCATGTTGGCAAAATGGACCGCCCGCTTGCCAAAATGATGTATCGGCCCTTGCGGAATTTCCATGCCACGCGCAGCGCGGCCATCAGCCAGCGCGGTTTCTGAAGTTCCCTGCGCCAACGCGGCAGGGCCTTGTTGACACCGGGTTCCTGCAGCACCTGCTCGACGTCGAGACCAAGAAGTTCCGAGACGGCGACACATTGCGTGACATGTCCGTTTTTGGCGACGCTGAGAATGAAGGACCGGGTCAAGATATCCGCAGTTTTGCACGAGGTTGAAATTCGGGCCATTGGTTCCGTCCGGTGACCAACGCACAATGCCCCTTGCAATGTGCCTCTCCGAAAACAGTCACGGAAGCAAAGTCAGGTAGCGCGCGGCCTGACGGCGCCCGCGCCACGCGGGTCATCGCCCGTTCAGGCCGCTTCGCGGACTTCTTCCAGCAGCGAATCAACGGGCGGCACGCGCTCCATGACATCGAACGCATCGTGCCGTACGTGGTTCTCGCGCATTTCCGCTTCGATCTGCTCCCTCGTGATTTCGCCTGTCTCGAGGCATTCTTTCAAAAGACCAAAGAAAAACTGTTCCTGTTTGGGGTCCGGATGCGGCAGATAGTTGCCCTTTTTCCGGTATCCGCTGATCCCCAGCAGGCGCAGTATCTTGGTCGGCCTGTTGGTGAAGTCGATCGGCAAACCGGTCTTCCACGGCTGGGTGCGTCTTTTCGTGTTGTGGATCAGACGCGTATCGGGCGCCAGACGGTCGAAATCGTTCCAGAAGGATTCCAGATGGCCGATTGTCTCCACAGGCTCCTTGCGCAACTCGATCCACTCCTCGTAATCAAGCTCGCCCGCGAACATCGCCTCGAACTGCTTTTTGACGTTCCAGTGCTTCAGCTTTGCACAATCCAGAAGCATGACGCTGGATGCGACGTAATTTGCATGGCCCTTGTGACCCGGACGCGGCTTGGCAAAGACGGCCTTGCCCTCCATGTCCCGGTTGAACAGCTCGTTGATATCTCCGACCGCGAAGACATCCGGATCGATGACAACCGCCCGCCCTTCATATCCCATGAGTTCCGGTGGCATGAACCGCACCGGAGTGAAGGACTGCAGGTCAGCATTGTCCCAGGTGCGCCAGTTTCCGCCACGCAGGAATTTGCGGCCCTGAAATTCATTGAAAAGGGGAAAGTCTTCCTGAGAGGTAATTCTGACGTCGAACGCGTCAGGATTGGCGGAGTTGCGCTTCAGCGAATGCCGCCCGACGATCGCGCCGGCCATCTGTTTCGAATTGGTGTGAATGAAAACCGTGTTTTTCACTGGCCTGTCCTTCCATCACTTTGTCATCGACGGCTCGTTGCCCACCAGCCGAAGGGTTGCGCGGTGTGTACCGACTTTCCCGATCCGGCGCAATCCGCTACAACCGCGCAGGCGATCATCGGCAGGCATGGGCACCCGGACACGTGAATTCAGGCAAAAGCGACAGCGCACCGGCATTTCGGGACGGGCAAAGCGCGCCGCTGGTCTGGGTTTTGGCGGGTCATCGGCATGGCGACAACGTACAACTTCAGGCGCTCGCGGAAGCACTCGGATGGCCCTATGTCGAGAAGAGACTGGTCTGGCGCGCGCCGCTGCCACGATGGACCCCGCTTTACGGGCGCGCCGCGACGCTGAAGTTCCTCACCGATGACTCCCGCGCCGCTCTTCGTGCGCCCTGGCCGGATGTCGTGCTCTCCATCGGATGGCGGAGCGTGCCGGTCGCCCGCTGGATCAAGGACCGAACCGGCGCAAAGCTTGTTCATCTCGGGCGTCCGCGCGCCCCGCTGCATGTATTTGATCTGATCCTGACCACCCCCCAGTACCGTATGCCGGAAGCTGAAAACGTGCTGCATCTTGCAGGGCCGGTCACCACGCTGTCGGCCGATGAGCTGTCGGTCGCGTCTAAACGCTGGGAAAGCCGTCTGCACCACCTGCCCCGACCCTGGATCGCCGTGCTTGTCGGCGGAGATACACCGACGCTCAAGTTCCCGCTCGAGGCGGCATGCGTGCTCGGCGAGGCGTGCAACGGGATCGCGATGGCGGAAAACGGGTCGCTCCTGATCGCGACAAGCCCGCGTACCTCAAAGGCTGTGATCGCAAAACTGAAAGCGGCGATAAAAGCGCCCGCCTTCATTTTCGAGTGGCGCGAGGAAACAGATAACCCGTACCTTGCTTTCCTCGCGCTCGCGGATCGTTTCGTCGTCACGAACGACAGCGTTTCGATGACGCACGAAGCCGCGCTGACCGGACGCCCGCTCGAAATTTTCCGCCTTTCCGAACGCAAAAACCGTCTGCATGAAGCACTTCGGTGGTTTGATCGGTACATGCAGTCCGGAAACAACGTCGGCGCGCGCTTTTACAGAAACCTCATCCGGGCCGGGCTGGTGTATCCCGCCAAAACGCCCGATGACTATTTCGAGACGTTGCTATGTTCGGGCCGCGCTGCTGCATTGGGTGCGCCGCGCACCGCGCCTGACAAGACGGCAAGGCTGTCCGAGACCGAAAGG
>JASFFN010000188.1:0-4923 GCA_050124275.1 Roseobacter sp.
ACTGCAATCGGCGCGCCTGTTGCGCAAGACCGTCAGCGAGCTTGTCTATCTCACCGAGCCCCTGCATCATATCTATGAAGATGCATCTTCGTCTGCGTGATCCGCGACGGGCTGGCGCTTATGGAAAGTCACAAGCGACACGGAATGGACAGCCGCATATTTACACAGACATATCACCGGATCGTCAGCGAGATGCTGCGCTGCGGGGAAGCATACGAAAACTACACGATCGTCCGATATCAAGACATCGTCGCCGCGCCAAGAGAGGCGATGGCGTCGATCTATCGCTTTGTCGGTCTTGATCTGAGCGAGATACAGCGGGTGCGTTTCCAGCTGAAATCAACGGTGCAGGAGGACGGATCCGCGAAGAACTACGGCGAGCATGACAGAACGTTGGTGTGGTACGAGCTTGACGATACGGAACGGCACTTGCACGGTGACGTCAATCGCAACCAGATCGCGAACCTGTCCACGGAAGACAAAGAGCTTTTTTTGAACAAGGACGCTGGATTGATGGAATCTCTGGGATACGCCACGCAAGAAGCCGTGCCGAGGGGTTTTCCGGACCGCGGAGCCTTCTATGTCGGTCGCGGTCGCCGGCAGATGCAATGGGATGAGAAAAATGGTGCAGGATAGCTTGGCAACGACGGAGGGAGCTGCCAGCATGCGCACGCAAGTGGTCATTGTCGGAGGAGGCCCGTCGGGGTTGCTGCTGTCGCAGCTACTCTACACCCGTGGGATCGACAGTATCGTTCTGGAGCGCCGGACCCAGGAATATGTGCTCGGCCGTATTCGCGCGGGCGTGCTGGAAAGAGGCCTGGTCGCCTTGCTCGGCGAAGCCGGCGTGGACCAGCGGCTGCGTGCCGAAGGCCTTCCGCACCACGGGACTTTACTGTCTTACGATGACGAAATGTTCCGGATTGATTTCAGGGAACACACTGGGACGTCGGTCGTCGTCTACGGTCAGACGGAAGTGACCCGCGATCTATATGCCAAACGCGAAGAAACCGGTGGCAAGCTTCTTTTCGAAGTGGAAGACGTGGAGATCCACGACGCCGATACGGATACACCTCATGTCACCTTCACCCGGGGAAACCGCAGCGCACGCGTCGACTGCGACTTCATAGCGGGATGCGACGGGTTTCACGGGGTCAGCCGCAAAACGATACCCCAAACGGTGCGTCGCGAATTCGAAAAGGTTTATCCCTTTGGCTGGCTCGGCATTCTCAGCGAAACACCCCCGGTCAACGACGAAATCATCTACGCCAGTTCGCAGCGTGGTTTCGCCCTCTGTTCCATGCGCAACAAGACGCTGTCGCGGTACTATATCCAGTGTCCGACTACGGATCATCCCGATCAATGGACGGACGAGGCGTTCTGGAGCGAATTGAAACGCCGCATTCCGGAAGATCAGGCGGCACGGCTGGTCACCGGCCCATCGATCGAGAAATCCATCGCGCCCCTGCGGTCATTCGTGACTGAACCGATGCGATGGGGACGGCTGTTTCTCTGTGGAGACGCCGCGCATATCGTCCCCCCGACAGGGGCCAAAGGTCTGAACACGGCGGCGTCGGATGTGCATTACCTCTATCGCGGACTACGGCAATGGTACGAGGAAAAGGACAGCGAAGGCATTGACACGTACTCCGCAAAGGCTCTCTCGCGTGTCTGGAAAGCCGAGAGGTTCAGCTGGTGGTTTACGTCCCTGATGCACCGGTTTCCGGATCAGACGGAATTCGACCTGCGCATTCAACGCGCCGAAATAGAGTTTCTGCGCAGCAACCAAGCCGCGCAAAAGGTGTTGGCGGAGAATTACGTCGGCTTGCCGTACTGACGTTGCCGGGAGGCGACTTTGCGCCATATCTGACGGATGAGGGAATCCATCCTCTGAAATGTCGATGAAACCAACCTGAATCAAACTGGGAGATACCATGCGACTGAAAACGATCTTGACCGCCGCAACGCTCTGCGCCTCACCTGCCATTGCCGAAGACGTGCCGTACACGGTCGATGGAGAAAACTTCACGGGTTACTGGGCAGAGGCTGAAAACCCGGTTGGCCTGGTCCTTATCATTCAGGACTGGGACGGCATGACGGACTACGAACGCAGGCGCGCCGACATGCTGGCCGAGATGGGCTACAACGCCTTCGCGCTCGACATGTTCGGCGACGAAACGCCGACAGATACCGTCGATCACCGGCGCGCCGCGACAGGAGCTCTCTATCAGGACCGGGACCGGATGCGCGCGCTGATACAGGCCGGTATCGATCAGGCGCTCTCCCGCTCCGGCGTCGATGAGATGGTCGTCATGGGGTATTGCTTCGGGGGTGCCGTGACCCTCGAGATGGCGCGGAGCGATATGGCCGACATGGCAAAGGGATACGCGACCTTCCACGGTGGACTGTCGACGCCCGATGGCCAGTCGTGGACCGGTGACGAGCCACCGGTTATGGTGTTCCACGGCGGTGCCGACACATCTATCACGATGGAAGACGTGGCCACCTTCGCCAACGAGATGGAAAAGGCCGGCAACACCTATACGATCGAGGTCTATTCGAACGCCCCGCATGCATTCACGGTATTTGGGTCGGACCGCTATCAGGAACGTGCCGACACCGCGAGCTGGAAGGCTTTTTCGGACTTTCTGAGCGCGCAGTTTTCAGGCTGACAGATCGCTTGGTCGAGGTGCTCCGCATAAGATGCGGGGCACTTCCGCCGTTAATTCGCGCAGATCCTTGCATCGCGTGAACAGTCTTCGGGACACGTATTGGACTTAATGCATCGGCTCGTGCACCCCGGCCGCCGTCTTTCTAACCTGCCAATGACGGCAGAAAGAGCACGATCGACGGGAAGGCCACAAGCAGCGCGATGGTGATCGCGTCGGCAACAAAGAACGGCGTGACCCCTTTGAACACATCCTGCACGTTCAGATCGTCACGCACGCCCGCGACCACAAAGCAATTGAGCCCAATAGGCGGCGTAATCAGACAGAACTCAGCCATCTTAACGACCAGTATCCCGAACCAGATCGCGCACATGGTTCCCGACATGCCGAAGGCACTGTCTTCGGCGCTGACGAACTCGCCCCCATTGAGCGCCATGACCGCGGGATAGACAACCGGCAAGGTCAACAGCAGCATCCCGATCGCATCCATGAACATCCCTAGCACGGCATAGCCCAGCAATATGCAGACCAGGATCAGCATGGGCGACATCTCCAGCGATGTGATCCAAGTGGCGAAGGCTTCGGGCAGTTCGGCAAAGCCCAGAAAACGCACGTAGATCAGCACCCCCCAGATGATGGTGAAGATCATGACGGTAAGTTTCGCCGTATCCAGCAGCGCCGTTTTCAACGCCTGCCAGCGCATGCCGCGATAGAGCGCCATGAGGAAGATGATGAAGGCACCGATGGCCCCGCCTTCCGTCGGCGTCCCCCAGGCATCGCCAAAAGGGTTGTAGACAAAGAAGATTATGATGACCACGACAGCCAGTATCGGCAAGGCCGGTGGCAGGGATTCAAACCTTTCACGCCATGAGAAACCACCGACCGGCGGCCCGACGGATTTGAAAACGACGGCGATACTGATGATGAGAACCGCATAAACGATCGCCGAGAACATGCCCGGCAGGAAGCCCGCAAGCAGCAGTTTTCCAACGTCCTGCTCAACGATGATCGCATAGATCACGAGAATCGCCGATGGCGGGATCAGAGAGGCAAGCGTGCCACCCGCCGCGACGACCCCGGCGGCGAACTGCTTGTTGTAGCCGATCTTGAGCATTTCCGGAATCGCGATACGGGCGAACACCGCCGCCGTGGCCACGGATGCACCGGAGACGGCGGCAAAGCCCGCAGTGGCAAAGACGGTTGAAACGGCCAGCCCGCCCGGCACCCAGGCGATCCACCGCTTGGCAGCGGTAAACAGCGCCGTTGTCAGCTTGGCGTGATAGGCCAGATACCCGATCATGATGAACACCGGGATCAGGCTGAGAACCTGTGCGGAGACTTTCGAGTGCGGCGTCAGACCGGCGATCTTGACGCTGATTTCCACCGCTTTCCAGAAACGCTCCGGATCGTAGTCAAAGCCGTTCCAGCGCAACCAGACAAGCCCGACGAACCCGGCAAGGCCGGCCGCGAAGGCCACGCGCATACCAAGCACGACCATGACCAGCAGACCGCCGCTGACCCAGAGACCAATCTCGATCGGCTCCATCAGTCGGCTCCTTCCAGCGCTTCCGCCTCTATGCGCGCCTGCTCCGCAACCGACAGATTGAGCGGTACGGCCACGGGACTTTTGAGACCGAGAACGAAAGCTCTGCCGTAGCCCCAGGCCTGCAGAATAAGACGGAGAACCAGCACCCCGAAGGCGATGGGCACGACGAGCTTTGACGGCCAGAGGGGAATGCCGACATCGATGGAGCTGTCCCGGCTGCACAACGGACGCGCGCAATCGAAAGAGCGGTCAAAGTGCTCCCAGGCACCCCATGTCAGCGCAACGATCAGCAGAAGGATCAGCAGTACCGAGACAAGCTCGAAGAACCAAAGCAGGCGGCCTTGCAGGGCGCTCACCAGCATATCCATCCGCACATGCGTGCCATCACGCTGCACGTATGAGATTCCCATGATCGCGATGATCGGCATCATGGCTTCGATGTAATCCACATAGCCTGCCATCGGCGAGCCGAAGAACTTGCGCCCCGTGACCGAGTAGACCGCGAGAAACATCAGCGAGAAGATCGCGGCACCGCTCAGCAGTGCACAAAACCGTTCTATTGGAAGAAGCGCACGGTCCAGCCGGCTCAAGAGGCTGGAGTCTTCGAGCACCGCAGCGGAACCCGCCATCGCCCTGCCCCCTGTCTTTTTCGTTATCCATGGATGCGCCGGGCGACCAAACCGCCCGGCGCAAACAGTTTACATACCGGCT
>JASFFN010000189.1:0-4921 GCA_050124275.1 Roseobacter sp.
GCAGGCGGCGTGGCTCGATGTCATTGCGCGCATGTCCGACCCGGAACGTCTCGCCTATGCCGCGGCGGTCGAAGACCTGCTTCGGCGCGCGCCGCGCCAGCCATGAGAAGCCCGTCAGGCGGCGGGGCGGGCAAGATTGACCTGGTTACGGCCCTGAAGTTTCGCCTCGTACAGTGCTTTGTCCGCCGCATCGAGCAGCTCGTTTGCGGTGGGGACGCCATCCGAAACGCCGCCCGGTTTGCCAGACCCGCCCATCGTCACACCGATTGAAATCGTCACATGCAAAGGGTCGTACGATCCTGGGACCGAGAACGGTTCTTCGCCAATCCTGCGGCACAAGCGGCTCGCCGCGACCCGCGCTTCGCTGAAAGGGGTCGCCGGCATGACGATCAGAAATTCTTCTCCGCCGATGCGCGCCAGCAGGTCGACGCCCCGCAGGCTTTCCCGCAACCGGCGCGCAGTTTCGATCAGCACCGCGTCACCGGAGGCGTGTCCGTATGCGTCGTTGATCTGCTTGAAATGATCGAGATCGGCAACCATCACGGCAAATGTGCGCCCGGTAGCCGCTGCATGCTCTGCGACACGCGCCAGATGCGGCATCGCGTAGCGGCGATTGTGCAGGCCCGTCAACGGATCAGAAACGGCGGCTTTCAATCCGGTTCTCACGGTGTCGCGCAACTGATCCGCAATGCGCTTTCGGCGCATGAGCGCTTTGATGCGCAAAATCATCTCGGTCTTGTCAAATCCTTCGGTCATCAGATCGTCCGCCCCGAGATCCAGCGCGTAGGCTCCGAGACCCGGATCCGGGCGCGGCTGGACGACCAGCACGCCCGCATGGCGCGTGATCGCCGTTGCGCGTACCGCGGCGAGCAATCTCAGAATGTCGCCGCTGTGTTTGTCGCCTTCCTCCAGCACAAGAATGAACACGTCGGGCACCCGGCCCGGCGCGAGATCCCGCAGCGCCGTTTCAGGCGTCGTATAGCTTAGAGAAGATCGCAAGCTGGGCCGTATCGCCTGTATCCACTGTTGCGCTGTCCTGCTGTCCGCGCCGACGACGACCGACCGGCCCGGCGGGCCAAAGTCTGCCGTATCCTCGGCAAATCCCAGAGCGCGCGAGGTGTCATCGCGCATCTGCCATTCCGCCGCCGAATTGTGCGCGCGGATCAGGCTGCGGACGCGCGCCAGAAGCAAAGCATCATCGATGGGTTTGACCATCACGTCGTGCACGCCCGCTTCCAAAGCCTCAGTTCGGGCTTCGGCGTTCGGGCGACAGGCAACGACCATCATTGGCAGCGCTCTGGTTTGCGGATTGCGATGCAGACGGCGACATAGCTCCGCCGCGTCACAATCCGGCAGTGCCATGGCCGAGATGATCAGATCCGGCGCATGCCTGAGCGCGGCGACACATGCCTCATCCGCCGTAGATGCCTGAATTACTTCGTAGAATGCTGAGGCCAGTTTGACTTTTAACACAATGCGATTGGTGGAAATCGCATCTACGATAAGAATTTTGCCCTGCACGCACTGGTGTCCTTTCGATCCTGGAGCACTGCTCGACTCTTCCGCAATATTGGTTAACAAAGGGTTTCAGACAGCGCCAAAAACCGAGGTGAAGCATGTCCTTTAAGCCGGAATCCGCCGAAGTTGTCGGGCTGCGGGTCCTGGGGTGGCTTGCCGACAACGACGACTTGATTTCGATTTTCCAAGGCTCCACCGGTGCGTCGGAAACCGACATTCGGCAAGGTACGTCAGATCCGGTTTTCCTTGGCGCCGTTCTGGATTTCGTGATGATGGATGACCGTTGGGTCGTCGACTGCTGTGACACGCTGAAACTGGATTACCAGAGCTTGATGAAAGCGCGTCTGGCGTTGCCGGGCGGTGAACAGGTGAACTGGACATGAACAGGCTGCGCGGCATCATTTTCGACAAGGACGGTACCTTGTTCGAGTTTTCTCAGACCTGGGAAGCCTGGGCGCATGCTTTTCTCAACCGAATTGCGGGAACCGAGGATCGAGCGATCGAACTGGGCCGCACCATCGGTTTCGATCTGCGCGCGCGGCGTTTTGAGCCCGATAGCATTGTCATCGCCGGGACGCCACGGCAGGTCGCAGCGGCACTCGGCGGCAGTCTTCCGCATCTGACAATGACCGAGCTTGTGGACATCATCAACGAGGAGGCCAGCAACGCGCCTCAGGCCGAGGTCGTCGCGCTTTCCGGTTTCCTGCAGGGCCTGCAACAAGATGGATTTCAATTGGGCGTTGTGACCAATGATGCCGAGGGTCCGGCGCGTGCGCATCTTCAATCGGCGGACATTCTGGCGCTTTTCGGGTTCGTCGCCGGATCTGACAGCGGATACGGCGCAAAGCCGGAGCCGGGTCAGCTTCTCGCCTGCGCAAGTGCCATGGGGTTGCCTCCAAAGGAAGTTCTGATGGTCGGCGACAGCACGCACGACCTGATTGCCGCGCAACGCGCGGGCATGCCGGCGGTCGGTGTCCTCACCGGCCTTGCAACAGCGGAAACGCTTGCACCTTTCTCCCTTGGTGTTTTGCCTCATATCGGTCATTTGCCTGCATGGCTGAAAGAGCATCGTCCAGGTTGAAACTGGTAAAAACGACTATTCGCGTCGCGAATAAGACGGCCCGCGGCGAAACTCTCTGCGTTTCATGAAACAGATCGATAGTACGGGGGTCAGGTTCCATGAGCGATGCGCTTAAACGCAGGTCCCGCGCCGGAGGACGCGCCGGCGCTGCGCACCGTCGCGGAACGGCGGTGATTGAGCAGATGCCTTGGAATCCGCCCGTAAACATAGACAGACCGACCGAACCGCTCGGACAAGACGGTATCGACGCCATTCACGAAGGGGCCATGCGGATTCTCGAAGAAATCGGCGTGGCCTTCCTGAATCCGGAAGCCGTCGCAATTCTCCGGAAGGCCGGCTGCGACGTGGACGGCGAGAACGTGCGTATGGGACGTGAGTTCGTGATGGAGTATGTCGCAAAGGCACCTTCGGAATTCACACTCACGCCACGCAACGAAGCGCGCAAGATCACGATTGGCGGCAGGAACCTGGTTTTCGGCAACGTCTCTTCGCCGCCCAATTACTGGGACATGGAACTGGGCACCAAGGTGCCGGGCACCCGCGCGATGTGCCAGAACCTGTTGAAGTTGACACAGTATTTCAACTGCATCCACTTCGCGGGCGGCTATCCGGTGGAACCGGTGGACCTGCATGCCTCGGTGCGTCATCTTGATGTGCTTTATGACAAGCTCACGCTGACCGACAAGGTGATGCATGCCTACTCCCTCGGCAAGGAGCGTGTCGAAGACGTGATGGAGATGGTCCGCATTGCGGGCGGCTTGTTACATGAAGAATTCGATGCAAGCCCCAGAATGTACACGAATATCAACTCGACCTCTCCGCTAAAGCACGACTTCCCGATGCTCGACGGATGGATGCGTCTGGCGCGTCGGGGGCAAGGGTTGATCGTGACGCCGTTTACGCTCGCAGGGGCCATGGCGCCGGTGACGATGTCCGGCGCCGTGGCGCAGTCGCTGGCCGAGGCGCTCTGTGCCGTGGTTCTGGCGCAGGTCATCAACCCGGGCTGCCCGGTTGCCATCGGAACATTCACCTCGAACGTCGATATGAAATCGGGCGCGCCTGCATTCGGGACGCCGGAATACATGCGGGCGACGCAGATGACCGGGCAGATGTGCCGCCATTATGGCCTGCCCATGCGGTCGTCGGGGGTCTGTGCGGCGAATGTGCCCGATGGTCAGGCCATGTGGGAGACATCCAACAGTCTCTGGGCCGCCGTGCAGTCGGGGACCAACATGGTCTATCATGCCGCGGGTTGGCTGGAAGGCGGGCTGATCGCGAGTCCCGAGAAATTCATCATGGACTGTGAAATACTGCAGCAAATTCAACGGTACATGGATCCGCAGATCTGTGCGACCGGCCCGGATGAAATTGCAATCGAAGCCATCAAGTCGGTGGGAAACACCGGTCATTTCTTCGGCATCCAGCACACGCAGGACAGGTACACCACGGCCTTTTACCAACCCTTTTTGAGTGACTGGAAGAACTACGAAGGATGGGAAGCCGCCGGTGCCGTGTGGACACCCGAGCGTGCGCACATCATGTTCAAAGACATCATCGCTAGCTTCGAGCCGCCGCCGATGGATGAAGCTATCCGAGACGAACTCGCCGATTTCGTTGCGCGGCGCAAAGCCGAGGGCGGCGCGCCGACGGATTTCTGAGTTTTCCGGGCGCTTTTTGCTTCGAATTTTACATGTTGGGCAATTCTTAACGCCTTGTGGCGATGATGCTCCCGAGTGGAGAGAGTGTGACCGATGCATGGCCTGATAAATCGCGGCATTCAAAGATTTGTGACCGACACATACGGCGAAGAAAAATGGCACGCGGCCACGCGCCTCGCGGGTCTGGAGATTTCTGATTTCGAAGCAATGTGGCAGTACGATCATGCCGTGACGAAGCAGTTGCTGACAGCGATCTGCGCGCTTCTGGAACGCCCGTACGACGAATTGCTGGAAGATATCGGCACCTATTTGGTATCACACCGAAATGTCGAGGCGTTGCGCAGGTTGCTTCGCTTTGGCGGCGTGAACTTCATCGAGTTTCTTCATTCTCTCGACGATCTCGCGGACCGGGCACGGCTGGCGGTCCCTGATCTCGAACTTCCGCGTCTGGAACTCACGGAAGAAAACGGGGAGCGTTACTGCCTTAGATGCTACAGCGCGGACGCAGGCTGGGGATACTTTTTTACAGGCGTTTTGCGTGCCATGGCGGATGATTACGGTGTTCTTGCATTCCTTGATCATAAAGGGTCGGACGGCCATTGCGAAACACTGGAGATTTCCCTGCTAGAGACCGAGTTCTCGGTCGGGCGCGGTTTCGAACTCG
>JASFFN010000190.1:0-4920 GCA_050124275.1 Roseobacter sp.
CGGTCTTGTACCCCCAGTCATAGCGGCGCATGTTCATCGGAAAAGACAAGGCCGCGGGCATCTGGATGAGCGGCCCGGCGTCAGTCCCGCCATATTCGATCACGATCACCGAGGCGCCGGCTTCGCTCAGCCTGTACGCCATGGCGCAGCCCGCGCTGCCCGCTCCGACAATGACAAAATCCGCTTGCATCATACTGCAGTCTTCAGACCTGCGGAATACCGTCGCGACCTTGCGAGGCGCGGGAATGGCATCACATGTATCGCTCGAAAAAATTCACGGGCGCGGGTCATTGTTCATTCTCCACGGGGAAAGCGTTTGCTTTCTTCGAGGATGTTGAGGTCCATGTGGTTGCGCATGTATTGCCGGGACGCATCGCGCAGCGGCTGATAGTCCCACGGGAAATAGCCTCCCGAGCGCAGCGCTTCGTACACGACCCAGCGACGCGCCTGACTTTTGCGCACATCGGCATCAAAAGCGTCGAGATCCCAGCGCGCTTCCGATTTCGCCCGCAGGCTGTTCAGCGTCCCCTGATGCGCCGGCACCTCGGCGAGATTCTTCATCTCCTGTGGGTCGGCCTCGAGGTCGAACAACTGGTCGGGGTCCAGCAGGCACCGGTTGTACTTCCACTTGCCGTAGCGCAGGGAAACCAGCGGGCTGTACGAGGCTTCAGCGGCGTATTCCATTGCCACGGGCTCAGTCCGCTTTGCGCCCTGCCCGATCGGAACAACAGAAACGCCGGTGGTCCACGGCATAACGTCTTCCATCGACACGCCGGCAAGGTCACAGAGCGTCGGGCAAACGTCGATGGTGGACACGGGCGCATCTATCAAACCGGGGGGCATTTGCGGTGCTGCGATCATCAAAGGCACGCGGGATGATCCTTCGAAAAAGGACATCTTGAACCACAGGCCACGCTCGCCCAGCATATCGCCATGATCGGACAAAAAGAGGACAATCGCCTCCTGCCGCGTGTCCTCGAGTGTCTGGAGAATATCGCCGATCTTGTCGTCCAGATAGCTGACATTGGCGAAGTACGCGCGACGCGAGCGCTGGATATCGTCTTCGGTTATGTCAAAACTCCGCCAGTCATTGGCGTCGAAAATACGTTGGCTGTGCGCATCCATATCTTCATAGGCAAGCGCCGGCACCTGCGGCAGCAAATGCGGGCAGTCCTCGTAAAGGTCCCAGTATTTCCTGCGGGCGACATAAGGATCGTGCGGATGCGTGAAACTGACCGTCAGACACCAGGGCCGCTCGTCGGCGCCGCGCGCCAGATCGTAGATCTTGCGCGTCGCGGCATAGGCGACCTCGTCATCGTATTCCATCTGGTTGGTGGTTTCGGCTACGCCCGCCCCGGTGACCGAGCCCATGTTGTGATACCACCAGTCGATGCGCTCACCCGGCTTGCGGTAATCCGGCGTCCATCCGAAATCCGCCGGATAGATATCGGTCGTCAGACGCTCTTCGAAGCCGTGCAACTGGTCCGGACCCACGAAATGCATCTTGCCGGACAAGCAGGTCTGATAGCCTGCGCGGCGCAGATGATGCGCGTAGGTCGGTATCGACGAACAGAACTCCGCCGCGTTGTCGTAAACGCCTGTGGCCGAGGGCAACTGCCCGGACATGAACGCCGCACGGCCCGGAGCGCACAGGGGGCTTGCGGTATAGGCATTGGCAAAGCGGGTCGACCGGGCGGCAAGGCGTTTGAGGTTGGGGGCATGCAGCCAGTCCGCCGGTCCGTCCGGGAAAAGCGTCCCGTTGAGCTGATCAACCATCACGATCAGGATGTTGGGACGGCTCATCGCGGGGCCTCCAGCAAGACCGACAGCGTCTTGAGCGCGGTATCGCGCGCGGCCTCGGCACTTTGAGACCGCGACAGCGCGGCCCGCAGATAAAGACCGTCGATCAAGGCCGCAATCACCTCCGCATCCGCTTCGGCGCGTGGTGAAATGGGCCTCAGCGCATGCCGCAAATTGGATTGCAGCCGCGCCTGATAGAGCCGCAAGAGACGCAGAGTATCCGGGTTGGTCTGCGCCGAGGCATAGAGCGTCATCCAGGCGCTGATGGTTGCGGGCGCAAAACAGGACGGCGCAAAACAGGCTTCGATCAAGGCTACGGCGCGGGCGTGCGGCGTCGGCGCGGCCCGCTGCAGGCGGACGACCTCGGCCCCGAAATCCCGGAGGATTTGCTGCATTGCCGCCAAGAAGATCTGGTCCTTGCCACCGAAGTAGTGATGCGCCAGCGCGGTGGACATGCCCGCACGTCTGGCGATCTGGCTGACGGTCACATCAAGCGATCCGCGTGCCCCGATTTCGGCGATCGTCGCCTCGACGAGGGCGCTCTTGCGTATTGGTTCCATCCCGAGTTTCGGCACTCTCCCCCCCGATGCGCTGCCCCATGCCATATGGAGAGGTTTTTATTGACTCGTCAATCAATAAAAATTCAGACCTTCGTCTCGTTGAGCGTCGGAGTCCTGTTCTGGCGTTTCAGAACCGCTTCACGCCAGGTGATGAAGGATACGGAAGCGAGGATGATGACCCCACCGATCACGACCCAGATGTCCACGGCCTCATCGAAGACGAAGTAGCCCAGCAAGACCGCCCAGATGAGCTGGGTGAAGGTGACAGGCTGCGTCACCGTCACGGGAGCGGCCGCAAACGCAAGCGTCATCGTGTAATGCCCGGCGGTTGCGAAACAGGCGACCATGAAAAGCAAAACGAGATCGTTCAGGCTCGGTGTCACCCAGACCGCCCACGCAAAGGGCGCCAATACCATCGTGACGAAGATCGACAGCATCGCGACCACGACCGAGGGCTTAACCTCGCCGGCCATCACTTTCGCCGTCAGATAAGAGCCGCCGAAAGCAATCGCCGTGAAGATCATGGCCAGATGCCCCGTGCTGACCTCCCGGAATCCGGGCCGCAGGATGATGAGAGCGCCGATCAGCGCGGCGACAACGGCGGCGATGCGGCGGAATGCGAGCCTTTCACCGAGGAAAAGCGCGGCCCCGATCGTCACGTAAATCGGCGCCATGTAGTTCATGGCCGTCACATCCGCGATGGGTATTTGCGTCATCGCGTAGAACCACGACATCACGCCGAGGCCATGCACCAGCCCGCGAAATCCGAAAAAACTCCACTGTCGCCGCGTCAGCCGCGTTTCGCGCAATGCGGTTACGGCGGGCAGGAGAAACACCAGCCCCAGCAGATAGCGCAGGAAAGCCATCTGCTCCGGTGGCAAGGCGGTCCCCATGTATTTGACCAGCGCAGTCACCGAAATGAAACACAGACCGGTTACGAGCATCCAGAAAATGCCGATAACCGGCTGAGAGGGGCGCTGTTCGTCCATGCGCCATAGACACCTGCTTTGGGGGAATGCGCAAGTGGTGACCCGCGTGCCCTCGGGTCGCGCACGCGGTTCAAATCCGCGTGATGAATTTCGATAAAATTCTAATCACACAAATCTGAACGCGGATGATTGGCGTATAGCTTCTCACTCCCCATATAGGAGCGAGGTAATCAGGATGTAATTTCGATGTTGGAAAATGTGAAACAGTTGGAGCTCTCGGCGAAAGATATCGCATTGATCGAGGCGGCGCTGCATACTCAGGAAAAGATCCTGTCCGTGCAAAGGGAAGCGGGCGGTGCAGGCGCGCATGAGAAACTGAGCGACCTCAAGCATCTTTTGAAAAGGGTCAGGCGCGCGCGCCCGCAAAGAGCGGCCTGCACGGCCTCCGTGTGGACGTATCTGGCCGGCAGCCTGTTCGGAGTCGGCTCGAAGCGCTGCCACGAGTAACCGAATGCCGTGTTCGGGCACAGCGGTACGGTGGGCCGGACAACAAGAGCGCGGGCCGCGGTAGAAGCTAGTCCGAAAGCTGCGCCATGACCTCGTCGGTTGCTTCGAAATTCGTGGTTACCCGCTGAACATCATCGTCATCTTCAAGGGCTTCAATCAGCTTCATCAGCTTCTGCATTCCCTCGAGGTCCAACTCGGTCGTGGTAGTGGGTTTCCAGACCAGCTTCGTCGATTCCGACTCGCCCAACGCGCTTTCCAGCGCGGTGGCGACGTCGTTCAGATCCGTATCGGCGCACCATATTATATGGCCGTCCTCGGAGGACTCGACGTCTTCCGCCCCGGCCTCGATTGCCGCCATCATGACCGTATCGGAGTCCCCCACCTCGGCCGGGTACGTCACTTCGCCCTTGCGGTCGAACATGAAACCGACACTACCGGTCTCGCCGAGATTGCCGCCGTTCTTGGTAAACGTGGAGCGCACTGTCGATGCCGTGCGGTTGCGGTTGTCCGTCATGGCTTCAACGATCACCGCGACACCATTCGGCCCATATCCTTCGTAGCGGATTTCTTCGTAATCATCGCCTTCCCCCGCCTGGGACTTCTTGATCGCGCGATCGATATTGTCCTTTGGCATCGATTGCGCCTTGGCCTCCTTGACCGCCAGGCGCAGACGCGGGTTCTTGTCCGGGTCCGGATCACCCATCTTGGCAGCGACGGTTATTTCTTTGCTAAGCTTCGAAAACAGCTTTGCACGAACGGCATCCTGCCGCCCTTTGCGGTGTTGGATATTCGCCCATTTGGAATGGCCAGCCATTGAACTTGATGTCCCTGAACAGTGTTTTCTCGACGTCTCGACAAGTCTATAGGTCAGAGGTCACAAGAGACGCAATCCCTCGACGTCTTTCAAGGCGCGAAACTGCAAGGACCGGCACCATCCCCATGCTTTGCGAGAAATCAATCGGTCGCGCAACTGTTCCTTAACAGGTGATGGGATAGAGACCAATCTGGCGAAGGAACAGGCCCGGAAGATGTTTTCATACTCCAAGAGTGACCTTTATCACGCGCGCAAACCTGCAGGTGACGTAACCGCAGCGTTTGAGGATGCGGGTCTTTTCAAAACGAAC
>JASFFN010000191.1:0-4911 GCA_050124275.1 Roseobacter sp.
GCGCGAAACGAACCAGCGTGCTGACGGCACGTGGGACGTCGTCACTGAAAAAGGCACGATCCACGCCGAACACGTGGTCAACGCGGGCGGGCTCTGGGCGCGAGAAGTGGGCGCGATGGCCGGTGTCTATTTCCCGCTGCACCCGATGGAACACCAGTACATCGTCACCGACGACATCCCCCAAATCTACGAGCGCGCCACCGAGCATCCGCATGTGATGGACCCCTCCGGTGAAAGCTATCTGCGGCAGGAAGGCCGCGGGCTCTGCATCGGATTTTACGAACAGTCCTGCAAGCCCTGGGCCGTCGACGGTACGCCGTGGGATTTCGGGCATGAACTCTTGCCCGATGATTTCGACAAGATCGAACAGTCGATCGGCTTTGCCTACAAGCGCTTTCCGGTGCTGGCCACGGCCGGTGTCAAATCGGTCATCCACGGCCCCTTTACCTTTGCCCCCGATGGCAATCCGCTTGTGGGCCCGGTGCCGGGTTTGCGCAACTACTGGTCCGCCTGCGGCGTGATGGCCGGGTTCTCTCAGGGTGGCGGCGTGGGGCTGACGCTCGCCCAGTGGATGATCGAAGGAGAACCGGAACGGGATGTCATGGCGATGGACGTCGCACGCTTCGGGTCGTGGATCACGCCAGGCTACACACGGCTCAAGGTCATCGAAAACTATCAGAAACGGTTTTCGGTTGCTTATCCGAACGAAGAACTCCCGGCGGCGCGCCCGTTCCGTACGACACAGATGTACGACATCTTTACCGAAATGGGCGCTGTCTGGGGGCAGCAATACGGGTTGGAAGTGGCCAACTACTTCGCCCATGGCGACGAGCCCGGTTACGAAACCCCGTCGTTCCGCCGCTCCGATGCCTTTCATGCAAGTGCCCGTGAAGTTGCCGTCGTGCGGACTTCCGTCGGAATCAACGAATTGCAGAACTTCGGCAAGTATCGCGTCTCGGGCAGTGGCGCGCGCGCCTGGCTTGATCGGGTCATGGCCGGTCGCGTACCCAAACCCGGGCGCCTGAGCCTGAGCCCGATGCTGTCGCCCCGCGGTCGGTTGCTCGGCGACTTCACGATCACCTGCCTGTCCGAAAACGAGTTTCGGCTGACAGCCTCTTATGGGGCGCAGGCCTTTCATTCGCGCTGGTTTGAAAACCACCGATCCGCAAATGTCTTCTTGGAGAATATCTCTGATACCAGCACGGGCTTTCAGATTGCAGGACCGCGCGCGCGCGATGTCTTGGCGGCCTGTACCCGTGATCCTGTGGACCTGAACTTCATGGACGCGCGACGCATGACCGTCGGCATGGCGGACTGTCTGGTACAACGGGTGAGCTACACCGGCGATCTGGGCTATGAAATCTACTGCGACGCTACCAGCCAGCGCGCCTTGTGGGACGTATTATGGCAAGCCGGACAAGCGCACAAGATGACACCCTTCGGGATGCGCGCGATGATGTCCTTGCGGCTGGATCGGTTCTTCGGCAGCTGGATGGCCGAATATTCGCCCGATTACACGGCGGCGGAAACGGGACTCGACCGCTTTATCGACTGGGACAAGAATACCGATTTCATCGGTCGCGCCGCGGCGGAAGCCGAACGTGCCGCCGGCCCGGCCCGCAAACTCGTTCGGTTTGACGTGGCGGCCGACGACGCCGACGTGCACGGGTACGAACCGATCTGGTTGAACGGTGAGGTTGTCGGCTTCTGCACGTCGGGCGGCTATGCGCATCACAGCGGTGCCTCGCTTGCCATGGGCTTTTTGCCTGCCAGCGAAGCCGACACTGCGACGCGCGTTGACATCGAAATCCTGGGGACAAGGCGCCAAGCGCATGTCGTGACAACGCCGGTCTTTGATCCCGGAGGGCGCCGGTTGCGTGGGTGACGTCTGCGCAGGTGTCTTTCGAAGCGGCGGCGCACGCGCTATCAGGTCCATATGTCATCACACATGCACAGCAGTCTTCCGATCATCATTCTCGCAGCCGGCCTGTCTTCGCGCATGCGCGGAAGGGACAAACTGATGGAACCGATTGACGGGACATCGTTGCTTGTCCGACAAGTCGGCCGCGCCCGTGCGGCAACCAATGGTCCCGTCCTCGTTGCCCTGCCCCCGCCGCCCCATACCCGTCACGACGCGCTAGAGCACGTCGGCGTTGAGCGCATCGCCGTACCGGATGCCGGCGCGGGCATCAGCGCAAGCCTCCGCACAGCCTTGTGCGCTCTCGCACCTCAGACACCGGCGGTGATGATCCTTCTGCCTGACCTGCCGGACATCACGACCGAAGACATGCGCCGCGTGATGTCCGCTATCGATCTGTCGCATGACGACTGCGTCTGGCGCGGCACGACAGCCGACGGCAAGCCCGGACACCCCGTTGTCATCGCCGCTCCGCTCTTCGCAGAGTTCAAGCGGCTGTCAGGGGACAGCGGTGGATCGGAAATCCTCAAGCGCTACCGGTCTCGAACCTGTCTGGTGCCTTTGCCCGGCGACCGCGCGCGTCTTGACCTCGACACGCCAGAGGACTGGGCTGCGTGGCGCGCCGCCAGAAACGAAACTGAGGCAACATAAAAACGGGGAGCGAACCGCTCCCCGTTTTCTTTCTGCACACACCCGCCACGGGCTGCGCGCGCTGCATATTCCGGATGATGTTTCTGCGAAATCAGTTCCTTGTCAGAAGCTTTGCTTCATAGCGTTTCAAAGAGCGCCGCGCGGCCTGGTACGACGCCAGGCCGGCTGCCGACTTCAGTTCGGGAAAAAGCGCATGAAGTTCGAGCCGTTGGGCATTTCCTATTCCCTTGAGACTGTAATCTCCCGGCTGAAAGCTCTCTGTCCAGGAGCCATTCGACAATATGACTTCATGTTGATCGAACATGATGTGGATGTAAGTCGCCCAACGGGGGTGGACGATATCGACGCCTTCCAGCGCCGTGAGGTGCTTGGCGGCCACCAGAACTTCGCGTTCCTCGAAATACAGTGCGGTCCTGTCGTTGGCGACCAAGACACGATGGTTCGGGCTGAGCCACATGTCCCGTTGCGGAAGATCCGCGCCCAACGCGCCTTTGGCGATGCGAACCGGATGCAGATGCGCATTTTTGCGCAACTCTTCACCGGTCAGCCCCTTGGCACCGACCCAACGAATTTCCTGAATGCCGTTGTCGCGGGTCAGGACATGATCGCCCGGTTGCAGCGTTTCCACGGGCCGTTGACCTTCCGGCGTCGCGATCAAAGTTCCCGGCGTGAAGCAGATCGGAATGATCTTTTCGATCTCGGTGAAGACCAGCGTGCCGGCATCATTGCCTTGCTTGTCGAAATAGCTGACGAACCCGTCTTCCTTATCCGCCGAAGTATAGGTGATGGTGGCCGTCCCGCCCTTGGCGCTGCCACGCAGGTCGAGCGTGTCAAAATCATCCCCGCCCTCGCCGCCATCGACGATGTCCCCCGCGCTCACATTGGAAATGTAATCCCGGTCATCGCCGCCGCTGATTGTATCTCGCCCGCCGACAAGACCCAATTCGGAATCAAAAGGAATGCCCCCCAAAAGCGTATCGTTGCCCGCGCCCCCCTCCAGAGTGTCGTCACCAAGCCCGCCGATCAGCGTGTCATCGCCATCCCCGCCGGACAGGGTGTCGTCACCGGGATTGCCCCAGAGAAAATCGTCTCCGTCCCCACCATCCAGCGTGTCGTCGCCAAGGCCGCCCAAAAGCCGGTCGTGCCCCTCACCGCCGACGAGCGTGTCGTCGCCCGTGTTTCCGAACATCAGGTCGTCGCCGCTCTCGCCCTCCAGCAAATCGTTGCCCGAGCCGCCGAAAACAGTGTCATCTGCCGCACCGGCGCGAACGATATCGTCGCCAGCACCGGCCACGACGATATCGTCGTTCGGCGCCTGACCCGGCAGGATGGCGTCTTCGTTGTCAATCCGGTCGCCATCCGGGTCTCCGGTGTAATTCAGATCGATCAGATCGTCGCCGGATGTGCCGGATACGATGCCATCACGCTCCGGATGCGAGATTATATCCCGATTGTAGACCGCGACCGATTCTATTTCTCCGCTGAAATACTTAGAATTGGCATTTTCGTTGACCTCACGGGCCCCAAAGGTGAAATTTTCCCCGTCATCGTCATCGGTCGCGAATGAAAGCCCCGTGGTCTCGAAGGTCTGCGTCTCCGAGGCGCCGGTTGTCAGGTTGCGCACGATCAGCGTGCCACCGGTTTCGCCGGACCAACCATAGGTAACCTCGACAAGGTCGCCCTCATCGAACAGTTCTGCGCTGGTCCGGAGGGTTACTTCGGCATCGCCGGAGCGATGCGTGACTTCGATGCGACCGTCGCCGGTCACGCCGATGGCGAAATAGGTCTCCGGCGCTTTGTCATTGAATTCGCCGCGGTTGAGAAGAATGTTCGCCGAGCGGTTCGGCTGGTTCCCCTGAACAAAGACAACCCGGACGGTGCCTTCATCGATATCGAAAGGCCGGTCGTCGCCACTCGTCGTGAAATAGTCTTTCTTCCCATCAAGGAACAGCCTGCCGTCGGATACCTGCGCGTCCCCGAAAACCTCTCCGTTTTGCGCAATGCCATCGGCCAGACCGGTATCGTCTTTTTCGGCTCCGGTCACGAAATCCCAGAAGCCGATCAAGGCATCCAAATTCGGATCGTCGTCAAGCCATGACATTGCCACACCTCTCGCGTGCGCGCCGGTCTTCTTCGCAAGGCACGCGTCACTGGATACAAACACAACCCCGCCGCCCGGCGGCACATATGCACCAAGCACAAACGACTTCACCCACCCGTCAAGATTTACCCACGCGGTTCGCCGCGCAAAGGCAAACATGGCAAAATTGCAGCAGGAATAAGGAAAGACTTTCTAGCCTCGCGCGAACCCGGCAAACCGTCGCAACACTTGCAAACCAATT
>JASFFN010000192.1:0-4910 GCA_050124275.1 Roseobacter sp.
TTTCTGACGGAAATGTAGTCGCAAGCTCTTCGTAAATGCGCGCAGGCAACGCGTTTTCGATTACTATGTATGGGAATGGTGACTTCGTCAGGTTGCTGTCGCGAAAGTTCTGGAGAACGCTTAACTCTGAAGCCATGTTCATTAACTTCTGCGGGTCATCATATCAGTTCGCTGCGGGGCGTTCAGAATAAATAATGGAAGTTTAGTGGAAATGAAATCTTTGCTTGCAGTTCTTTCGAATTTGCAACGTTTGACAGTGACCACAAACAGTCGATCTAGCGGTTTTCTCGTTCCGTCCACCTGCGGGCTGTCGCTTTCGCATTGTCGAGCAGCAGCGCAATATCCATTCCTACCGCGACGAACCGCGCGCCCGCATCCAGCGAGGATCGTATCATACCGTCATCAGTTGTCAGAATACCGGCCGCCTTCCCGCTCGCACTGATGCGCTTGAGTGCCGCAAGAATTGTCTTTTGCATGTCGGGGTGCATCGTCTGACCGAGATAACCAAGGCTCGCCGAGAGATCGGCGGGGCCGATGAAGACGCCATCCACGCCCTCGACCGCGAGGATATCGTCCAGATTGTCGAGCCCTTTCTTCGTTTCCACCTGCACAATCAGGCAAATCTGCGCGTCCGCTGTCGGTCCGTAATTGTCGAACTGGCCAAATCCGCCGGACCGCGACACTCCATAGCCCACTCCCCGCGTTCCCTCGGGTGGATAGCGACAGGCTTTCACCAGTTCTTCGGCCTGCTCAGCCGTTTCCACGATCGGCACCAGAAGGGTTTGGACGCCCAGATCGAGTACCTGCTTGATCATCCATGTCTCGCCGATTGGAACACGTACGACGACGTTGCTCTCGCTGGCCTCCAGCGCGATCACCTGATCCCGGATTGATCGGAGATCGTTGGGCGAATGTTCTCCGTCGATCAGAAGCCAGTCAAACCCGGCCCTGCCAAGTATTTCGGCCGTGAACCCTTCGGCGATACTCAACCAGCAACCAAAGAGTGTTTCACCATCAGCAAGAGCCTTTTTGAAGGTATTCAGGGGGGCGGGCATACGGACAGTCCTTTTGGGGTTGTGGTGACGGACAATAGACAGGTCACCGGGCGAAATGCCAGCCTCGAATAGCCCGGTAAGCGGCTTCCGCGGTGTTGCGCTGGCGGCTTGATGGCCGCACCTTCATCGATCGCTTTGCAAGGTTTACATACAATTATGTTTTCTACGGTGCGTGGCATCTTCGCCCCGTGGAGGTCGAGTTTGCCAGTTGCCAGACGCAGGCCATCTGCATGAATGTGCCGTTTCGCAATGGTGGCGCAGGCGAACCAACCCTTTTTTCGGCATGGCCCGACAGAGCCTCTTGTCTTCCACATCCGATCATTGGAAGACAAAGCATGGGACCGGATTTCGAAATGGAACGAGCGGCCATGGCCGCGGGCGCGACGCGTATCGCGGGCGTCGACGAAGTCGGAAGGGGTCCTCTGGCAGGACCTGTCACAGCCGCTGCCGTTATTCTCGATCCGACCTGTGTTCCTGCCGGGTTGAACGATTCAAAACAGTTGTCGAAAAAACGCCGGACGGCTTTGGCCGAGATTCTGGCAGAATGTGCAGAAGTGAGCGTGGCACACGCCAGTGTTGAAGAAATCGAGCAGGAGAATATCCTGCGGGCCAGTCACATCGCCATGCGGCGGGCGATTGCGGGACTCACGTTTGCGCCGGATCTTGTTCTGATCGACGGGTCCATGGTGCCGACAGGTCTGAATGTCCGGGCGCTTCCCGTTGTGAAGGGTGACACGCGTTGTCTGTCGATCTCTGCGGCTTCCATCGTGGCGAAAATCGCGCGCGACCGGATCATGGTGGATTTGGCGCAACAGCATCCCGGGTATGGTTGGGAGACGAACATGGGATATGGATCAAAAAGCCACATGTCTGCGCTTCAAAATCTTGGGGTGACCCCACACCATAGACGGACCTTCAGGCCAGTACACAACATATTGTATCAAGAGAAAAACTTAAAGCTTTGATTCAAAAAAGAAATTGACCAAGAATCGCCTTTGACTCATCTTGATGCCAACGAATGAGTGCGCAAGCACCGGGACTGAGGCAGCATGATGAAAGTAAGCACCGAGGGCGCCGTGGCGTTTCCCGTAAACAAGATACTGGACGGCGATTGCATCGACGTGATGAACAGCCTGCCGGAGGCTTGCATTGATCTGATATTTGCCGATCCGCCCTACAACCTGCAGCTCAAGGGCGATTTGCACCGTCCGGATAACAGCCGCGTGGATGCGGTGGACGACGAGTGGGATCAGTTTTCGAGTTTCAGTGCCTATGACGCATTCACCCGCGCTTGGTTGAAGGCGGCAAGGCGACTGCTCAAGCCCGATGGCGCGATCTGGGTGATTGGCAGTTACCACAACATCTTCAGGGTCGGGGCGGCGTTGCAGGACGAAGGGTTCTGGATCCTCAACGATGTGGTTTGGCGCAAGTCCAATCCGATGCCGAACTTCCGTGGCAAGCGGTTTACCAATGCGCATGAAACGATGATCTGGGCAGGCCGTGACGAAGCCAGCAAGTACACTTTCAACTACGAGGCCCTGAAAGCACTGAACGATGGCATTCAAATGCGGTCCGACTGGGTTTTGCCGATTTGCACCGGGCACGAACGCCTCAAGGACGAGAAGGGCGAAAAAGCGCATCCGACGCAAAAACCCGAAGGTCTGTTGCATCGTGTGATTGTCGGAACGACGAACCCGGGTGACGTGGTGCTCGACCCTTTCTTCGGGACGGGTACAACCGGTGCCGTCGCCAGGATGCTGGGGCGCGAATTCATCGGCATCGAGCGTGAAGCAGCCTATCGGAAGGTCGCGGAGAAGCGGATCGCAAAAGTACGCAAGTTCGATCGCGAGGCTTTACGTGTCTCGGTCTCGAAACGGGCGGAGCCGCGTGTGCCATTCGGCCAGCTGGTTGAACGGGGATTGTTGCGTCCGGGCGAAGAGCTTTATTCCATGAACAACCGTCACAAAGCGAAGGTTCGCGCGGATGGCACGCTGATCGGGGACGATGTCAAGGGATCAATCCATCAGGTTGGCGCCGCTCTGGAAAAGGCACCGAGTTGCAATGGCTGGACATACTGGTGCTTCAAGAAAGAGGGCAAGATGATTCCGATAGACGTGCTGCGCCAGCAAATCCGCTCAGAGATTACGGACTGACAGCGAAAACTCAGATACACCGCCGGTGCCTGTGGCCTTCTGAACGAGGCTGCCTGTGATGGGCACCCTACTCAACCCCGCCTTCGTGGCGGGGTTTTTTTATCGCGGCATTGGATTGGCCGCCTTGTTGTAAGCGGTCCAGTCGGTGATTTCCGGGTAATGCGCTTTGCGCCAGGCGCGCACCCGCGGGTTCATTATCCGGCGCCAGAGCGGCGGGATCATCGCTACCATCGTCATCACCGGGTAACCGTAGGGCAGCTGGGGCGCTTCGGCATCCGGGTAGGTCTGCAGCAGCGGGTAGCGGCGGCTGGGCTTTAAATGATGGTCCGAGTGCCTCTGGAGATTGATGAGCATCCAGTTGGACGCGCGTCGATCCGAGTTCCACGAGTGGCGCGGCCTGACCGCTTCATATTTTCCGTCACCCAGATGTCTGCGTGTCAGCCCGTAGTGTTCGATATAATTGACCAATTCCAACTGCCATATGGCGGTCCCGGCCTGGATCAGAAACAGTATCAGCCCGGACCAGCCCCCCAGCAGAAAGGCAAGCAACAGCATGCTTGCCTGCAGGGCCATGTATTTGAAGAACGGATTGGTCAGACTGTACCACGGCAGGTTCCTGCGCGCGAGCATCGCCCGTTCCGCCCGGAAGGCCGATTTGAAAGACTGGCGCAGCACCCTTGGATAGAACCGGTGAAAGCCTTCGTTGTATCGTGCGGTCACGGCATCCGCTGGCGTGCCAACATGGCGATGGTGTACCAGCAGATGCTCGGACCGGAAATGGGAATAGAGCACCATCGCCAGCAGGATATCCGCCAGCCAGCGCTCCAGCCTGTTCGACTGATGCATCAACTCATGGCTGTAGTTGATGCCGACAGTGCCTGTGATGACACCTACGCCAAAGAACAGCACCGCCCGTTCGAAACTGTCGAGATGATCCGCCTGCGGTACATACCAGATCAGACCGAAGAGGAGGACGAATTGGACCGGCACCCAAAGCAGCGTTATCGCCCGGTGCGCGGAAACAAGGGTTTCGGCCGTGTTCGGGTCCGCATTGTCCGTGTTCCGGCCAATCGCAAAGTCCAGACCCGAGAACAGATACCATGTACAAATTGGCAGAAGAAACACGGTCCAGCCGCCATGGACGGCACCGATCAGTGCGAGCGGAACCAGGGTCAGCGAGACCCAGAAGGGGGCTGCGTTGGGAACCGGCGATACCGCAAATGAAGTGTCCTGCGTACTCATGAGCTTATCCTAATCACCGACCGAACGGTTCGCCAAGATCACGCGTGGGGTCATCGCGCGAGGTTAAACGCCTTGCGCATAACGGTTGGTAAATCCGACGGGCTGAAGGTCTCGGGCGGCACAAATCTCCCTTGTGCCGGGGTCGCATCCTGAGGCACCCGCGCGTGAAGGACATGCAGCACAAGATGGAAATGCGTAAACGTGTGCCGGACTTCACCGTCAATGATGGCCCATGGCCCTTCGCAAGGCGGCAAGACTTCGGGCAGCGGGTGTGCCGCGTCGATCCACTCGCTTCCCGGCCAGCCGAGCATACCGCCGAGAAGACCTTTCTCCGGGCGGGTTTCAAGCAACCACGCGCCGTCTTCCCGCTGCGCCAGGAACACCGTGCCGTGTCGTACGGGTTTCGGTTTCTTGGGCGTCTTCTTTGGCAATGCCTGTGCGGTTCCCGCAGCACGCGCCT
>JASFFN010000193.1:0-4904 GCA_050124275.1 Roseobacter sp.
CAGCCACTGCCCTGCTTTGCGCCCGACCTCGGGCATCAGACCGACCTCGCGGAACCCCAGTTTTTCATGAAAGCGCACCGCTTTCGGGTTGGCACCGCTGATCGCGCCGACCATGACGTGGCAGCCAGCCCTCTCGGCCGCATGCATCGCGCGTCTCATCAGGTCACTACCGATCCCGCGGTTCTGGCCCCCGGGCGGCACGACGACACTGTGTTCGCAGGTTTTCGCATAACCGGGACCAGCCCGAAAAGGGCCGAAAGTCACGAACCCGCTCAAGTCTCCCGCTTCTTCGGCAATAAAAAAGCCGTCTGGCCGCTGTTTGAGCATTCCCTCAATCGCCGCGACGGATTTGAGTTCGGTCGTAAACGTCGCGAGTGTCTCGCGGATCATCCAGTTCCAAAGATTAGCGATGGCGGGGGCGTCACCAATTTCGGCGGGCCGGATCATCCAGTCAGCACACGTATGCCATGCGGCGTTTCAAATTCGGCACTGAGGCCGGAAGCGCCAGTTTCATAGACGATCCGATCATCCTGCAAGTGAGAGACCAGGAGGTCGCGCAGAAACTCTGCCTCGGGATGGCGCACGGTCAAACGCGAAAGCCGCACGCCCGACGGCATAAGGCGTTTGGCCGGATGGTCCGTCGTCTGCCATTCGATCAAAGCCGGGGCCATGTTGTCAAAAGGCAGAATACCGCTTTGCGGCACCGCCATGCGCCAGCGCAAATTGCCCCGCCGCAGATCAACGGGCTTTCCCATGTCGACCGGCAGATTGGCGAGAGCCTGATCCAATTTGTCGGACCGGCAAATCCAGTTGGTCAGTCGGGGTGGTCCGGCAAACCGGTCAAGGTCAAACCAGCGGGGCCTCTCTGGCGCGGGGGCTGCCGGATTGACCGCAATCGCTTCGAGGTAGAGTCCGTCTTCAAGCCCAAGAAGCGCGTTATGGGTCGAAAACACATCATGCTGTCCCCCTGACTGCAGCTCCACGCCAAGCGCTTTTTCCACGTGCGCTTGCGCTGCCGCGAGCGTTTCACCCGAGATCGCGATATGGTCCAGGGCAATCACGCCCGCGTTTCGGCAATCAGCTTGAGAATATCCTGCGCCGCTTTGGGGATATTGGTGCCCGGCCCGAAGATCGCCTTTACCCCGGCATCATACAGGAACTGATAGTCCTGCTGCGGGATCACCCCACCGCAAATCACCAGGATGTCCTCGGCGCCCGCTTCTTTCAAAGCCGCGATAAGCTGGGGTGCCAAAGTCTTGTGCCCCGCGGCCTGAGAACTGATGCCGATCACATGCACATCGTTGTCGATCGCGTCCTGAGCAGCCTCTGCCGGTGTCTGGAACAGCGGTCCGACGTCCACGTCAAAGCCGATGTCGGCAAAGGCGGTCGCGATCACCTTGGCGCCGCGGTCATGCCCGTCCTGCCCCATCTTCACGACCAGCATGCGCGGACGGCGGCCTTCGGCTTCGGCGAAATCCTCCACCGACTTCTGAATGGCGGCAAAGCCTTCGTCCCCTTCGTACGCCGCGCCATAGACACCCGCGAGGGTTTTGACCTCGGCTCTGTGCCGGCCGAATATCTTTTCCATCGCCATGCTGATCTCTCCCACTGTGGCGCGTGCCCGTGCCGCCTCGACCGCCGCTTCCAACAAGTTTCCACCTTCTGCCGCGCGACGGGTAAGCTCGGCCAGGGCCGCGTCGCACGCCTGTGCGTTCCGCGATGCACGCACCTTTTCCAACCGCGCGATCTGGCTCTGACGCACCGCGGCGTTGTCGATATCCAGAATATCGATGGGGTCTTCCTTTTCGCGCCGGTACTTGTTCACGCCGACGATGACCTCGGTGCCCCGGTCGATGTTGGCCTGCCGCGTCGCGGCTGCCTCTTCGATGCGCAGTTTGGGCATTCCCGAGGCCACGGCCTTGGTCATGCCGCCCATCTCTTCGACCTCTTCGATCAGCTTCCAGGCGGCCTCGGCCAGATCATGGGTCAGTTTTTCAACGTAGTAGGAGCCCGCCAGGGGATCGACGACATGAGTGACACCGGTTTCTTCCTGCAGGATCAATTGCGTGTTGCGCGCGATCCGGCTGGAGAACTCCGTCGGCAGGGCAATCGCCTCGTCAAGGGCGTTGGTGTGAAGCGATTGCGTGCCGCCCAGCACCGCGCTCATCGCCTCGTAGGCCGTCCGGATCACGTTGTTGAAGGGGTCCTGCTCCTGCAAGCTCACGCCCGAGGTCTGGCAGTGGGTGCGGAGCATCGAAGACTTCGGGTTTTTTGGATTGAACTCGGACATGATGCGCGACCAGAGCAGACGCGCCGCCCGCAGCTTCGCCGCCTCCATGAAGAAGTTCATCCCGATCGCAAAGAAAAAGCTTAAACGCCCCGCGAATTTGTCCACATCCATGCCGCGGTTGATGGCGGCCCGCACGTATTCGCGCCCGTCCGCGAGGGTAAAGGCCAGTTCCTGCACGAGGTTCGCGCCCGCCTCCTGCATGTGGTAGCCGGAGATGGAAATCGAATTGAATTTCGGCATTTCGTTCGACGTGTACTCGATGATGTCCGCAATGATCCGCATCGACGGTTCAGGCGGATAGACATAGGTGTTGCGGACCATGAATTCCTTGAGGATGTCGTTCTGGATCGTGCCCGACAGCACGGCGCGGTCGTGCCCCTGCTCTTCACCGGCAACGATGAAATTGGCAAGGATCGGGATCACGGCCCCGTTCATCGTCATCGAGACCGAGACTTTATCGAGCGGGATGCCGTCAAAGAGGATCTTCATATCCTCGATACTGTCGATCGCGACCCCGGCCTTGCCGACGTCTCCTTCCACGCGTTCGTGGTCGCTGTCATAACCACGGTGGGTTGCCAGATCGAAAGCCACCGACACGCCCTGCTGTCCGTTCGCAAGCGCCTGCCGATAGAATGCGTTCGATTCCTCGGCTGTGGAAAAACCCGCGTACTGCCGGATCGTCCATGGACGGCCTGCGTACATCGTGGCTTTGACGCCCCGTGTATAGGGGGCCTCGCCCGGAATGGACCCGACATGCTCGAGCCCCGCAACATCCTCCTCGGTATAGACCGGCTGAACGTCGATACCTTCAAGCGTGTGCCATGTCAGATCTTCGACCGGACGTCCGCGCAACTCTCCTTCAGCGAGGTCGCGCCATTTTTCTTTCTGCGATGTCATCTGTTCGTCCTTTTCTGTCTGCCGCCGGCGGCAGGGTTTGCCCCGCTCTGTCCCGGCAACGGTCCTCTATCAGAGTGGCCAGACCATCCGCACCCGCAGTCAGCCACATCCTGTCATCGGCATACTTTTCCCGAAGGACTGCATGCTCTTCATTTGTGAAGGGGTTCCATGGCCCCATGCCGAAAGGGAGCACGGCCTGAGACAACCCGCGCGCATTCACGACGCGGCGCAGTTCCGGCAGGGCCGGGGTTGCAGTCCCGGCCATTCGCGGCACCTCGGCAACCGTTTCGATTTCCAACCCATCGGCGAGAAACTGGTGCGGTCTGCCGGCATATTCTTCGAACGGAAGCACACGAACAGAGGCATTTGGCAAAGCTGCGGCCATGTCCGTGATCACCTCCCGCCATCCACGCCATGCATGTGCGAGGGCGCGCAGCCTGTCGCGGTGCGGGACTTGCGCGCCCTGCGCGACGCCGTGAGCCAGCGCGGCGCACCAATAAAGATCCAGACTGCGGGTGCTGATGAGAACTGTTGCGACCTGCTTATCGGAAATCTGCAAAAAGTTTCGAAGACGTCGATCCGCCGTCGCATAAAGCGCACCCGTTGCGATGTTGTCCAACAAGGTGCCGATCAAGTCGTCATCGCTCACAATGAGCCGGTCGAACTCGTTTTTGCGGACTTTGGCAAGTTTCTCGTGGAGGTCGCCGTCGTTGGCGTCTGCGAATTCGGCGGGAGCACTTTGCGCATGCGACACGCAGGATGTCACAAATCCAGTGCGCCGCGATGCAAGGAACTCTGCGTGGCGGCGCATGTAATCCCGAATGTCTTTCGTGCCGGTACCATGCGCACCTATATGGAGAATAACTTCCATCGCCCGACCAACCCATTGCACAAAAGCCGACCCGAACGGCTTAGAAGTCGCTGAACAGGCCACCATTAACTCAAATCCCTTGATGGGTATTTAATGATAAAATTGAGCACATCAGCCATCGCATCCTGCAAGAATGGGATTATATTGCCACCAACAGGAGTGGTCATGAGACATCTGCTAACCATTGTATCGACGGTTTTTTTTGCTCTTCCTGTCGCTGCGCAAACCGAAAATGCGGCAGTGGATGATGCTCTGTTTTTCTCGATGGACGAGGTCGAATTATCACAATTCAAGTGGAAAAAGCGCCCGGTGGTGGTCTTTGCCGAGTCCGAGCTGGATCCCGCATTCATTGAACAGATGAGCCTGTTGCGTGCGCGGCCCGCGGAATTGATTGCACGGGACGTTGTCGTTATCACGGATACCAAACCGGAACCTCTGTCTGACTTGCGCCGCAAACTGCGTCCGCGCAGCTTCATGCTTGTGCTCATGAGCAAGGACGGCACGGTCAACGTGCGCAAGCCCTTTCCCTGGGACGTCAGAGAGATCAGCCGGAGCATCGACAAGATGCCCATTCGCCAACGCGAAATCCGCGACGCGAAAGAACGCGCGGCCGCGGGTCTGAGCCGCGGACCATCGTGACCTAAGACACCGGCATCCAAAGCGACCATCATCGGATTTATTCGAACTCCATGATAACGTCGTCCACCGCCAGACTGTCGCCCGCATCCGCATTGATCCTCGTGACAACCCCTTTCCGTTCAGCGCGCAGGATGTTCTCCATTTTCATCGCTTCTATCGTGCAGAGCGCCTGACCCTCCTGCACCTCATCTCCCACGGATACATCAA
>JASFFN010000194.1:0-4884 GCA_050124275.1 Roseobacter sp.
TGTCTGCGTCTGCCGTCGTGAATTCGGCATTGCCGGACGTATCGATCTGCAGATTGCGCGGGTTGCTCAGCAGATCGCCGATCAGGGCGTTGTAAACACCGTTCTTGACACCGAAAAGGACCATCAGGGGGACCAGAACTCCCGCAAGCACCGCGATGTTACAGATCAGGGTGACCTTGTGGAAGAACAGGTCGCGCAGGGCAAGACGCAGAACGAGCATTAAACCCGAGCCTCCTCGGGTGCGGCTTCCGCTTGCACCGCTTGCTGCGGCGACAGGGTGCTGACGACATCGGGGGCGTGCGGCGCGGAGGTGATGCTCAGGGCCATGCGGCGCATCGGAAACTGGGCGAGCGTTGTCACATCGTGGCTCGACAGCAACGTGGCGGAGCCGCCTTCCCGCGCCGCATCGATCAACAGTCGCATCGCGGTCAGCGCATTTTCCGGATCCAGCGCTGCCGTCGGCTCGTCGGCAATCACACAGAACGGGCGGTGGGCCAGCGCGCGCGCAATCGCAGCACGCTGACGCTGGCCCATCGACAAGGCTGCCGGACGCAAGTGCGCAACATCCGACAGACCGAGTTCGCCAAGCAGGCTTTTCAGCCAGACGGCATCCTCGCGCCCGGCAATCTGCTGACTCAGCGCGACGTTTTCCGTCACAGAGAGAAAAGGCAGCAAACCACCGGTCTGCGGCACATACCCGAAGAACCTTGCGCGCACCGCCGCGCACGAGGCACGCGCGTTTCGGGAGTGCCAATAGCCGCCAAAGTCCTGCAAGGTGCCCGCGCTGTCTGCTGTCGGCACCGCCTTGTAGCCCCCCCCGTCCGGCGCCCGAAGCAGCCCCAGGAGCTCCAGCAACAAGGTCTTGCCGGTGCCGGAAGGCCCCGTCAAACCGATGACTTCGCCCGCATCGACCGACCAGTTGCCTGCGTCGAGAGTGAACCTGCGTTCCGCGTCCGTCAGCGTGACGCTCAAATTCTCGATCAGGAGACGGTAAACCATCTGCGGCTCAGGGCAGGACGTCGAAGGGCATCGCGAAAACCAGCTCCCCGTCGGTCGCCCCCTCGTGCAGGGCAGTCCAGACCTGCGCATCAAAGAGCCATTTGCGGTACTGCGTAAGTTTCTGCCGCATGCCGTCGATGATGGAACGCCTCAACATCGCACTCTGCGCCCATCGCTCTTCGGTCATCTGCAAAAGCTGGCTGCGGTAGGGCAACCGCTCGAGATACTCGAGCGCACCGCCAATTGTGGTGGCGTCCGCGTTGATGCGCCGGTCCGGGTTTGTCGCCATGTCGGCAATCACACCCTGCACTTCGGTAAAGAAAGTCATTGCATCGTCACTGCTCTGGCTCTGCTCTCCCAGCCGGACAAGATTGTCGATCAGTTCGGCAAGCGTCGCCATCTCGTTTTTCGTGATGAGCAGGCGGGGTTCCACGGCGAGCACCTGCGGTGCTTCGACCGCCTTGTCGCTGATCCAGCCACGGATCACATCCGGTGCTTGGGTTCCGCGATCCGCCCCCAGATAAGCCAGACGCATGGCGCGCCCCAGTGCAACGAGGTCTTCACCCGCTTCATCCTCGCTCAGAAGCGTATCTTCACCACGTGCCAGCCGGACGTGATCGGTGATCGCTGTCACCAGCCGTGTGGCGACGCCTTCGAAAGCCTCTTCCGATCCGCCTTCGATCGGAAAATAGAACTGTCGGCCTGCAAAAGTGGACAGACGCCGGTACTGACCCTCCGCGTAGGCATGGTTCGCCTCCCCGCCGGTCGGCGTTTTCAGATGCAGCGTCATGGTGACGATGTTCTTGCCCTCGGCATCGGCTTGCAGTTCTTCGACCCCGATCTCTGACCGCGCGTTGGGATCACGGGGATCTTTCGGCCCCGCATCCGTTACCAGGATCACGTAGCGCGCATCGATCGGATCGCCCTGGCTGCGCTGATCCCAGTCCATCTTGTCGATGGCATCTTCGACACCGGCGAGGCTGTCTTCGTTGAACCCGGGCGAATTGACCGTCGCCACCCGCGCTGTCCCGATCGCCTCGACCACGGCAGACTGATCCTCGCGTCTTTCGAGATTTGCCAGAACCCTGGTTCGGTACTCCAGGCCCGGAACCGCATCGGGGTTGTCGCGGAAACCAATGGCGCCGAAATTGACCAGTCTGCCGATTTCCGTGCCCGCGATTTCTTCGACCGTGCTTTTCAGAACCTTCTGGGTGCGCGCGATGTAGGTCTCCATCGATTGAGTTGTGTCGAAGACAAAGACAATGCCCACGTCGAAAGCGCCCCCATCGTTGCGCGTGTTTTCCCGCAGGCGATTTTCTTCGGTCAAAGGCACCGAGGCGATTTCCATCAGCAAGATGTCTTCGTAATTCAGCGGATGCAGGTCTTCGACGAAACTGAGGATCGGCATCACATAGAGGTCTTCCCGGATATTCACGAATTCCTCCGGTTCAACGGAAACGACGCCGCGATCGCCCTGCGATATTCCGGCGTCTGCCTCGGCCAGCAGGCGCTCCTGTACTTGCGGCATGGCTTCATGGTTGAGCAGCCACCGCAAATCGTCCTCGGTGTCGAAAATCAGCTGACGCTCGCGGCCCGCCCGGTTCGTGAAGGCTCCGACGATGTTCTGCTTCCAGTCGACGACGTCCTGCTGTTTCAGCCATCCGGTGGGCGGACGCGTTGCCGAAGGGCCAACCTGTTTCCAGCCATCCACTCCGGCAAAGACGTAAAACGGCTGAAATGCCGGAACCTGCCTGATGAGGGTGCCGTCCACCCCGTCGAAAAGCTGCGCGGCCGGGCGCGTCAGCACGCGCTGATAAACCGTATTCGTACCTTCCACCAACAAAGGTTGTGCCGCGAGCGATGACGCAAAGCCCGACAGCAGCGCAAACAATACAATCGACAGGCGAAATCCCATGCTCAACAGCCTACTCCTCACAGTAATCGGCCACCGCCCCTTGCGTCAGGGTATCGGTCATTGTCTGCATGCGCACACAAAGCGATGAAAGCCTTTGCGATGCTTCGACCGACCCGGCCGCCACCGCGCGGGAATAATACTCGGCCGCAGTTGCCGGTACATCGCCGAATGTCAAACCGACATCCTCTTCGACAACGCCAAACGCGGCCTCGCCATCGTACACCATGCCAAAGAGCAGCAGCGCCTGAGGATCGCCCGCCGCGGCGGCCTGTTCCACAAGACCCAGGGCGACGTCGGTTTCGGCCTTGCCGCCACAGGCGCGCAGAGCCGCCAACTGTGCGTCGAAACCAGCAATGCCCTTGAGCGTCCGAGCACTGCACGGCCCCGCGTCATCCGACGCTGGCGCGCTTGCAACCATTTCATCTTGCTGAAACAGGAACCAGTAGGAAATCCCGGCCAGCAGAACCAACAACACCAACAAGGCAACCGCATACGGCGGTCTTTTTTTCTCGCCGGCTGTCTCGACAGGAGGAACTGGCGCCACCGGTCCGGGTGGCTCGGAACCGGATCCCGCCTCGGACTCCGGAGCATTTGCCTTGAGTGTACTTTGCGGCGCGGCGACGGATGGAGCAGCGGCCATGATTCCGCCGATCTTCGCGGCACCGGGTGCGGGAACGACGTCGTCAGGCCAGATGATGTCCTGGCGGACGGCCCCGACGATCAGTTTGACGTTCGCGAACTCCGCGATCTGGTTGACGATTTCCGGCCCGATAACCAAGCGCGCCATACTGCCGTCACGCACAACCGCGTAAGGCCCGAACATGACCTGCGTCGCCTGCCAGCCCGACTGGCCGAGATAGCGTTCCGAGTAGTTGTCAAATACGGCGACCTGCGTGCTGTCCGCGCTCAGATCATCTGCCTGTAAAGACAGTTCCGCATACCCGCCGCGCGGACGGGACGGGTCCGGTCTGACTGAAATCACTGCCGCGCCTCCGTCATCTCATGCGCCTCTCACCCGGTCGTGTCCCGGGCCAGCGCATCGACGATCCTGCCCATCGCGATATTTTGCTCAGTGTTTATGGCGCCTGTTTCGCCGTCCTTTGCATTGCCGATCAGCAAGGCTTCGAGCATGTAGACCCAGTCGGTCCAATAGTCCTCGGTGACAGCCCTTTGCACCTCGGGCAGATCGAAAGCGGTGTCGGAGCCATCCCGCTCTTCGAAAGCCACGCGGGACGTACCGTCGGATAGCTTGATGACCGGCCGTTCCGACGCGGGCAGTTTGCCGGCGCCAAGATCAAAAACAAAGGAATTGATCGTTTCAGCGCAGACAATCGAGGCAGGTGGCGCCTGTTTGTCGACGGTCATGCCGTAGTCTATCGATTTCAACAGCGACTTCATGTCTTCAGCCACCGCGGTGCGCTGGAACCCGTGCACCAGTTCACGCATGAGATCGGCAGCCGCATCAGCGGTAAAATGGAACGCGGCCAGCCTTTCCGGGTTCGCGCGCAACTGCATCATGTGCTCGATCCAGATGTCGATCGCGGTGTTGGCCTGAAAAGCCTCGGATGTCATGGTCTGGATAGGGTCGCGCCGCACTGTCCTGGCATCCGTTCCGGGCGCCTCGACAGCCTGCGCCTTGCCGGGTGCATCCGGACGGTTCGGACGCGCGGGGCGAGAAACCGCGGACGGTCGCTGCGGCGAGGCGGGGCGCGATGTGACGTCAGCTCCGAGGGCGCCAACCGCCTGACTGATGCGAACCGAGCTGGGCACCCGCGAGATGCGGTCTTCGATCGCGTCCTGATCGACGCAGAGCGCGTGGATAAAAGCCCCAAAGCGGTGACTCCGCAGCGTGACTTCGAGACAATCGATGATTTCCGCGGCGGCGACGCGTTTCTCTTCGATCCGTGCTTCCACATCGTCGGACACGTAAAGATCGCGCAACTCACCAAGAATATCGTGGGTCATGCGAT
>JASFFN010000195.1:0-4883 GCA_050124275.1 Roseobacter sp.
CTGAAGAGAAAACAACACGGAGAAATTTTTGAAATCGAGCAACAATATGGCATAAGTAAGGTGTCGGTCCTGCAGCGCATCAACTGCGAACCGGCAAAGTCCCGGCGTGGGGTGGTTTTTTGGGAGTTTTGAAAGGTGGGTCTTTCCCGGGTGAGAACGACGCGAATTTTCGGACAGTTCGTCTTCACCCGATCAGGGTTTCCGGTGCCGCGTCGGGATCCGAAAAACGGGTAAATGAAAGCGGGAAGCCGCTGAACAAATGGTAACGATGGGGATCAGTAATGACACTGAAAATGGCCAAAGACCGCAGAGTTCGGGCGCTCACCGCCCGCTGCGAGGATCGAATTCTGGTTAAGCCGGCAGCGCATCACTCGCAAGTGCAGTTGCCCGCTGACGGCACGGCGGCCGCATACCTGATCGACTCGCTGGTACGTGGATGTAGGGCGGAGCAACTTGCGCTCGAGACAGGATGGTCGAAATCCACCGTCATGGTGAATATTTACAAAGTGGCGAAGAAATGCGGTGTCGGTGTTCGACGTCGTGATGACACGATGCACCTCGTTCTGCCCGAAGGGTCCAGCCGTATTTATCCGCGCGCGAAAATCGTGGCGAGCGAAAGCACGATGCGTTCGATGGCAGCAGATGTTGTCATCAGCCCGGCCTGACCTTCGGACGGTTCATACGTCTAGACGAGCACGTCCTGCGGCTTTTGCGTGCCGACGCCGAACACGCGTTTGTAACGTTCGATCGCATCCGGCGGTCCCACCGACTTGTTGGGATTGTCAGACAGTTTGACAGTCGGCCTGCCATTGGCGGAGACGGCTTTGCACACAAGCGAAAAAGGCGCCAGTCTGTCGCCCGGCACGAGGCTACGGAAATCGTTGGTCAAAAGCGTACCCCATCCAAATGACACCTGAACACGTCCGGAGAACTGCTCATGCAAGCTTCGGATCTTGTCCACGTCGAGACCATCGCTGAAAATGACACGCTTTTCGCCCGGGTTTTCCCCTCGCTCCAGCCACCAGGATATAGCCGTCTCGGCTGCGATTGCGGGGTCGCCGCTGTCTATGCGGATACCGGTCCACCCGGCCAGCCAGTCCGGAGCGTTTTTCAGAAAACCGGCGGTTCCGAATGTATCTGGCAGGATGATGCGCAGATTTCCTTCATGTTCCTTGTGCCAGTCGGAAAGAACATCGTAGGGCGCTTGCGCCAGCGCCGCATCATCCTTTGCCAAAGCCGCATAGATCATCGGCAATTCATGCGCATTGGTACCGATGGCTTCCAACTCGCGCGTCATCGCTATTTTGCAGTTTGAAGTTCCCGTGAAGGCCCGACCCAGACCTTCCTGCATCGCTTGCACGCACCAGTCCTGCCAGAGGAAACTGTGACGCCTGCGTGTTCCGAAATCCCCTATGGACAAATCCGGCAAATCCCGCAGCGCTTCGATTTTTTCCCAGACCCGTGTCATCGCCCGCGCATAAAGCACCTGCAGTTCGAATTTTCCCATTTCGTTCAGGACGGCGCGGCCGCGCAACTCCATCAGAACCGCAAGCGCAGGAATTTCCCACAGCATGACCTCCGGCCAGTCGCCTTCGAATGTCAGTTCGTATTGATCGTCCTTGCGCTCGAGATGGTATGGCGGCAATCGCAATTGCTCGAACCACTCCATGAAATCGGGGCGAAACATCTGCCGTTTGCCGTAAAAGGTATTGCCGCGCAGCCAGGTGCTTTCACCCCGCGACAGCGACAGGGATCGGATATGATCCAGTTGCTCGCGCAATTCGCCTTCGTCGATCAGCTCAGCGAGGGGGATGTTCTTTGAGCGGTTGATGAGGCTGAAGGTTACGCGCGTATCCGGTTTGTTGTGAAACACGGACTGACACATCAGAAGTTTGTAGAAGTCCGTATCGATGAGCGACCGCACGATGGGATCAATTTTCCATTTGTGGTTCCAGACGCGGGCGGCGATATCAACCATCTGCCGTCTCCAGACGGACGCCCGCGGCGGTCATCGCGTCAATGGCAGCCGCCAGCGAGCCATCCAGGTCTATCGCGCGGCAAAGATCCGTGCGCACCGTAACGGCGAAACCGAGCCGTGCCGCGTCCACGGCAGAGAAGTTGACGCAAAAATCGGTGGCCAGTCCCACCAGAGTAATGGCGTCAATGCCGCGGGTATGCAGATAGCCCTCCAGCCCGGTTGGCGTCGTGCGGTCGTTTTCGAAGAACGCGGAGTAGCTGTCGATCCCGGCATTGTATCCCTTGCGAATGATCAGGTCTGCATGGTCGGTCTGCAACTCGGGATGAAAGCCCGCGCCGCTGCTGCCCTGAACGCAGTGATCCGGCCAGAGCACCTGCTTGCCATAAGGCATGTCCGTCACGTCATAAGGCGCCGCACCTTCATGCGAAGACGCGAAAGAGGAATGGCCGGCGGGGTGCCAGTCCTGCGTCAGGATCACCGCATCGAATTTGGCCATCAACGCGTTGATGCCCGGAACGATGCTGTCACCGTCGGGCACGGCCAACGCGCCTCCCGGACAGAAGTCGCGTTGTACGTCGATGGCAATGAGGCACTGAACCATGGTTTTCCTCCTCTTGTTCATGGCTAAGGGGCGAGACCGCCCGCGTCAATGCCACCGCCGGTCTGCCGCCAATCCGCTCTTGCCTGATGAGACGCTCAGGCGTATGCCACCGGCTATGTATATTATAGCTGCATTGTATCATTTTACCCGATTTGAAGAGCCGGCCGCTCTCAAACCGGCTTTGCTCGACCTCTGCGTCGCCAAAGGCATCATGGGGACCCTGCTGATTGCACCGGAAGGCATCAACGGAACCATTGCCGGTCGCCGCAACGGAATCGATGCCGTTCTTGCACACATCCGTGCCCTGCCCGGTTGCGCGGATCTGGACTGGAAGGAAGCGGCCAGTGACCGTGCGCCTTTCGGCAAGATGAAGGTCCGGATCAAGCGCGAGATCGTCACCATGGGGCAGCCGGATGTGGACCCGCGGGCGCGGGTCGGCCACTACGTCGGCCCGGATGCGTGGAATGATCTGATCCGGCGGGAAGATGTGGCGATCATCGACACGCGGAACGATTATGAGGTCGCCATCGGCACCTTTGAAGGGGCCGTTAATCCCGAAACCAGGAGCTTTGGCGAGTTTCCGGCATGGTGGGAAGAAAACAGGCACCGCTTCCACAACAAGAAGATCGCGATGTTCTGCACGGGAGGTATTCGCTGCGAGAAGTCGACGAACTATCTTCTGGGGCAGGGCATTGAGGATGTGTACCATCTCAAGGGTGGTATCCTGAAATACCTCGAAGAGATTCCCGAGGAGGAGAGCAGCTGGAAAGGCGAGTGCTTCGTCTTTGACAACCGCGTGAGTGTCGGTCACGGATTGAAGGAGGGCCCGCATCTGCTGTGCCACGGTTGTCGCCAACCGATCCTGCCGGAAGATACCGAACGCCCCGAATTCGAAGCCGGTGTCAGCTGCCACAACTGCTTTGACAAGACGACGGAGTTTGACAAGCAGCGGTTTCGCGAAAGGCAGAAGCAGATCGCTCTTGCACGCGAACGCGCAACATCGTGATATCCGCGGTTTCGCGGCTCCGCCGCAAACCGGACGCCTGCCGTTAAGCTTACGGAAACACCTTTGAGCTACTCCTTTTCACGGGTGAAATTAGGAGTGGTGGAGACATGGGCGCTCAGAGCAATCTGGCACCGGTCATCATCAAGAAGAAGAAAAAAGTCTCGGGCGGCGGCCACCACGGTGGCGCCTGGAAGGTCGCTTACGCGGACTTCGTGACCGCGATGATGGCCTTTTTCATGATGATGTGGCTGCTGAACGCAACGACGGAGCAACAACGTCAGGGTTTGGCGGATTATTTCTCGCCGACCATACCGATCAATCGCATTTCCGGCGGAGGAGACGGCTCCTTTGGCGGCGACAGCATTTTTTCAGAAGAAACCTTGCCGCAAAACGGGCTGGGTGCGACGGATGAGCATGCGACACGCAAACAGGTTGCAAGCGGTGAAAGCGGCAGCAATTCAAACGGCGGGGATCGGGATACGTCAGATGATGAGTTGCAAGCCCTTATAGACGAGTTGATGGGCCGCGGTGGCGAATCGACCGTCATGGAAAATGCGCTGAAGCATATTGTGACGCGGATTACCGACGAAGGCCTGATCATCGAACTTTTCGCGCTCGACGGGTTGCCGCTTTTTGTTGAGGAAACCGACCAGCCGACCGAACTGATGGTCCGGCTGATCGACATCGTCGGCAACGTCGTCGATAAGGCAACCAACGACATTGCCATCGGTGGGCATGTACGTGCGCGTCCCGTGGTTCTCGCCAACAATCCCGTTTGGGACACATCCGCGGAACGGGCCACGCGCACCCGGCTCATGTTGGAAGCCCACGGCATCGAGCCCAAACGCATAACCCGCGTGACAGGTCACGCGGACCGGGAGCCGTCGCACAGCAACCCGATGGTAACGCGCAATGACCGGGTAGAGATCGTGCTGTTGCGGGAATAGGCGTCGAAAATAGGCTGGATTTTATATGTTAGCCCGGTGTTAAGCCAGGACGTCTATCTGATGTGCACCCAACGACACATCAGAAAGGCTTGCCTATGTCGATTTCATCCTCGCTCAATGCCGGCGTTGCAGGACTACAGACGAATTCGCAGAGGCTGGCCTCAATTTCAGACAATATCGCGAATGCCTCAACCTTCGGTTACAAGCGGGTCGAAACGGATTTCGAGTCGATGGTGATATCTTCCGGCGGCGGCTCTTATTCCGCCGGGGGTGTACGGGCAAATACGCAAAGGCTGATCGACCAGCGGGGGACGCTGGTATCCACCTCGAACGCAACCGATCTCGCGGTGC
>JASFFN010000196.1:0-4882 GCA_050124275.1 Roseobacter sp.
CACGAACTGGGCCTCGAGTGACTTGAGTTCGGTAGCATCGTTCAGTACCGCGATCAGAAAAGGGCTGCCGTTCTCTACGATATGGTTCAGGGTCACCTGAACGAAAATCTCCCTGTCGGCGCGTTTCAGACGCAAAAACTCGGATTGCTGAGACGCTCGTCTTGCCAGTGTTTCCTTCAGCCAGTCCGTAATCGGGCGCCCCAGCCCTTCCATGATTTCCGACAGGTGCGCTTCATTCATGAGGGACGGGCCAATGAGATTGGCAGCCATGGTGTTGAAGGCCTGAACATTGCCTTCGGAGTTCACTTTCAACAGCGGCACCGGGAGATTGTTGAAGGTGTTCCAGCTGTTTCCGGCATCGCCTTCAGGACCGGGCGGCAAAAGAAACAGCGCCCGCCTGCCGGAGCCCGCGTCCATTTCGCTCACCATGAAGCGCCTTGGCCCGTCCGGTGTGACGATGTCGCAGTCCGACCCTGAGACAACAGGTGACGTGAACAACCGGTCGAGCGCGGTAAGTTTGCCCCCGACGAGCTTCCGCGCCGGATCGTTCATGTAAAGCACCGTGTTCGCGCGGCTGACGAGGATCATCGGCAAAACCGGTCCTTCATAGCGCGCAGCGAGTGCCGGCACGTCTTCGACACGCCAGATCAGGCAGTTTCGTGACGCCTTGTGAACATTGATGCGCAAATGACCATTACGCGTCACGAGATCTTCCTGCGCCGCGCCGCATTCAGTGACCCTGGTTTGGAGCCTGAAAACGATGGCAGATGGATTGGCCAGAGAATTTTCGAGAATCGAGCTGACGGAGTTCTTGTTGGTGTCTGAGGCATCAAAACGGCCAAGAGCAGACTGGTTCAGCGCGAGGACGGCACCTTCAGCGTCGGTGATGATTGTTGCCGTTGCCTCCTTGTCGACCAGACCCAGCAGCGTATTGAGCTCGCTTTTGGCAGTCCTGTCACAAAGAAGCTTTACCACCACAAGCGTGATAGAGAACACCGTCAACGCTGCAGCAGCCGCAAGGAACGCTTTTTGCAGCAAGCCAGCGGTCGCCACCCCGCCCAGTACCGCGCAGACCACAGCCGCAAGCAGCAACCAGCCAAGGCGAGGCGTCGCCTCCTTTGCCAACCGCGTGATTGAAGACGACTGGTAAGCGCTGATGCTCAAAGTGATACTCCTCGTGACGAATCGCGCGCTCATCAAAACGTCACGAGAGTTAATCCCGGCTTAAACACGAATGAGCGCACCCGTTTAAGTTGAGTATGCTCAGCAATCGACCTGCGTCAAGTGTGCCGTAAAAAACCCGTCGCCATCTTCAGAAACATCGAAACGACGGTGGAAATCGCACGTCCAACCAATGTGAGAGCTCAGAAAGGCGTCAACGATGCTTTCATTTTCCGCGCGCAGGACCGAGCAGGTCGCATAGGCCAGACAGCCGTTCTGCGAAATCAGCTGACTTGCCTGATGCAGAATGCTCAGCTGCGTTTTGCACAACGCGTCCAATCGCTCTGGCGTGAGTGTCCATTTCGCTTCGGGCGACCTGCGCCATGCACCGCTGCCCGAACAGGGCGCATCGCACAAAACCAGATCAAACGGGCCTTTTCCGGCAAGGTCGTCCGTCGCAACTGCGGGAATCGTCACGCCTGCCCTTTCAGCACGTGTCTTTAGATCCTGCATGCGCTCGGGGTCGATATCGTGCGCAAACACCAACCGATTCGGTTGGGCGGCCATCGCGAGCGACTTGCCGCCGCCCCCCGCGCAGAAATCAAGACATGTGCCGGCACTTGGCAGCGTATCGACGACGGCTTGCGAAGACGCATCCTGTAGCTCGAACGCGCCTTTCTGGTACAGCGGGCTTTGCCGGAGCCGCCGCGCGCCGACGGTGACAGTCAAGGCAGTGGGAGACAGCGGGTTGCGGCGCGTGGCAACGCCGTCTTTCTCCAAGGCGTCAACGATCGTCGCGACGGACGCGACTGCGGCGTTCACGCGGATCGTGACCGGCCCGCGATCCCGCAGCAACCGCGCCGTGTCAAAAGCTCTGTCGCCCAGACTGGCCTCAAATTCTTCGATCAGCCAGGCAGGCAGGTTCCAGTCCGGATCGGCATCCTGCGGCGTAGCGCATTGGCGCTCGGTCTCGCGCAGAACGTCGGGTGCGTGCCCCGTGCCGGTAAAATACCGGTCGGGATCGAGGTTCTGCAGGCGCAACAGGCCGATCATCAGGGCGCGGCCGGTTTCGCCACCGCCCAGACGCATCGCGGATTGTTTTGAGCGCAACACGTCGTACACGTGATCGCGCACGGCAGCGCGGTCTTTCGAGCCTGCGAAGCGGCTCTTGCGCGCCCATCGTGTCAGGGCCTGTTCGGCGGCCTGCCCCGCGCGGCAGGCGTCCAGCACCTCAATGGCGGCAGCAACACGGGCGGCGGGCGTCATCGTTAAAAGATCGCTTTTATATTGGCTGGCAACTTATTGCTATTTCATCCAATTCTGTAATTTGGACTTTCCCTGGTGATCTGAACGTCATGCACATGGCTTTCCTTCAAACCCGCGCCCGTGATCTTGACGAAACGGCAATTCCTGCGCATTTCGTCGATCGTCGCGCATCCGGTGTATCCCATGGCGGCGCGCAAGCCGCCGACCAACTGGTGGATGACGGCATTTGCAGACCCCTTGTAGGCGACCTGTCCTTCGATCCCTTCAGGTACCAGCTTGTCGCTCGCCGCATCCTTTTGGAAATACCGGTCTGCCGAACCGCTGGCCATGGCGCCCAGACTGCCCATGCCGCGATAGCTCTTGAAACTGCGCCCCTGATACAGGATCACCTCGCCCGGGCTCTCGTCGGTGCCCGCGATCATGCTGCCGACCATGGCGCAGGAGGCACCCGCCGCGATCGCCTTTGCGAAGTCACCGGAGAGCTTGATCCCGCCGTCGGCGATCACCGGCGTGTCTGCGGCGGCTTTCGCACAGTCCATGATGGCGGTCAGTTGCGGCACGCCCACGCCTGCGACCATCCGCGTCGTACAGATCGAGCCCGGTCCGATTCCGACTTTCACCGCGTCGGCCCCGGCGTCGATGAGCGCCCGCGTGGCCTCTGCCGTGGCCACGTTGCCGGCGACGATCTGCACTGCGTTGCTAAGCCCTTTCGCGCGGCGAACGGCTTCGGCGACACCATCGGAATGCCCGTGGGCGGTATCGATGACGATCATGTCGGCGCCGGCATCCACGAGCGCCTGCGAGCGCTCGAACCCCGCGTCGCCCACGGTCGTCGCCGCCGCAACGCGCAACCGCCCCAGCTCGTCCTTGCAGGCTGTCGGGTTCAGCACCGCCTGTTCCGTGTCCTTTAGCGTCAGAAGGCCCGTGAGCTTCCCGTTCTTGTCGGTGACCAGAAGCTTCTCGATGCGCCGTGCCTTCATCAGGCTGATGGCCTCGTCACGGTCTGCCGGCTCTTGCAGCACGGCCAGCCTTTCCGATGTCATCATGACCGAGACCGGCGTCTTGTCATCGCTGGCGAAACGCATATCCCGGTTTGTGACGATCCCGACAACACGCCCTTTCTCATCGATCACGGGAAAGCCGGTCACGCGGTAGCGTTCCTGAAGCGCCTTGGCGTCCGCCAGCGTCTGATCGGCCCTCAGCGTAATCGGGTTGTAAACGATGCCGCTTTCGAAACGTTTGACCCGCCGGACTTCGCGGGCCTGCTCCTCGATCGACAGATTGCGGTGAACCACCCCGATCCCGCCCGCCTGCGCCATTGCAATGGCCATACGCGATTCGGTGACTGTATCCATGGCCGAGCTGAGCAGCGGAATGTTCATGGCAATCGACCGCGTCACCCGTGTTCGCGTGTCGGCCGTCGAGGGCAGGACCGACGAAGCGCCGGGCACCAATAAAACGTCGTCAAAGGTAAGCGCCTCGCGAATCTCCATTGTCTACCTCGCTGGTGGAGTGTTCGTTTGGCAGGTTCCTATTTCACGGGACCGCCGAAATTGAAAGAGGCAAGCGGTAAAAAGACAACCGTCACGTTGCCAAATCGGTCGGAGATCAGCAAAGCTGTCTCAAACCAACGTCGAAAGGATATTTGATGGCAGGTCATGGATATGAAAGTGGCAGACTGGATTTGCCTTTCGTGGGCATATCGACCTTTGCCAAGAGGCCCTACGTCCCCGACTGGGAGGCGCTGAAAGCAGACGTCGCTGTCCTCGGAGCGCCTTTTGACGCCGGGACGCAGTGGCGTTCGGGTGCACGTTTCGGCCCGCGCGCCGTGCGGGAGGCGTCGACGCTGTTCAGTTTCGGACATGCCGGTGCCTACGATCATGAAGACGATGTCACCTACCTGCCTGCGGACGTGACGATCGCCGACATGGGCGATGCCGACATCGTGCACACCGACACCGAAAAGAGCCATGCAAATATCGAGAGCGCCGTGCGCGCGGCTTTGCGGGCCGGTGCCCTGCCCGTGGTGATCGGCGGCGACCATTCGGTGAATATTCCCTGCATTCGCGCTTTTGGCGGGCCGGAGTACGCGGGCAAGCCCTTTCACATTCTGCAGATCGACGCCCATCTCGATTTCGTAAACGAACGTCACGGGGTCCGTCACGGGCACGGCAACCCGATGCGGCGCGCAGCCGAGAAAGACTACGTCACCGGTCTGACGCAGGTCGGGATCCGCAATGTCAGTTCCACCGCAAAGGAAGGATACGAGGACGCGCGCCGCATGGGCTCGCAGATCATCTCCGTTCGTCAGGCCCGGAAGATGGGCGCCGAAAGCCTCGCACGGACCATTCCGGACGACGTGCCGGTCTACATCACCATCGACATTGACGCCTTCTGCCCCTCCATCGCACCCGGAACCGGCACGCCCAGCCACGGCGGATTTCTGTATTATGAA
>JASFFN010000197.1:0-4876 GCA_050124275.1 Roseobacter sp.
TGATGCCATCAACGAGCCCGACAGACCGATTCCTTCAGGCAGGATTCCCGGACGTTGGGGTCTGTGGATCGCGCTGGCGATGTCGGCCCTGTCTTTGGTGGTCGGTTGGCAGCTTGGCCCGTGGGGCTTTGGGGCAACGGTCGTGGGTGTTGCGGCCGCCTGGGCCTATTCAGCGGAACCCGTGCGTCTGAAACGTTCCGGCTGGTGGGGGCCGGGGCTGGTGGGGCTCAGCTACGAAAGCCTGCCTTGGTTTACCGGCGCTGCCGTTCTGAGCGCCGGCGCGCCCCGTGCTGAAGTGATAATCGTCGCTGTGCTCTATGGCCTCGGCGCGCATGGCATCATGACGTTGAATGACTTCAAGGCGTTGGAAGGCGACCGGGAGACGGGCGTTAATTCCCTGCCGGTCACGCTGGGGCCGAAACGCGCCGCCCAGGTCGCCTGTTTCGTGATGGCCGTGCCGCAGGGGGTCGTCGCATCGCTTCTTTTCGTTTGGGACAAGCCGCTGCACGCTCTGGGCGTTTGTTTTGTGCTCTGTCTTCAATTCTGGGCGATGACGGTGATGTTCAGGGATCCCAAAGCAAAAGCCCCCTGGTATAACGGAACCGGTGTCCTGCTTTACATCAGCGGCATGATGATAACCGCATTCGCATTGCGGGGTCTCGGTTGATGCTGAGCTGGCTTGGCATAGCGCGCTTGGGTCTGGTGCAGATGTCGCTTGGCGCAATTGTCGTCCTGACGACCGCAACCATGAACCGGGTGATGGTGGTCGAACTGGCGATGCCTGCGATTCTGCCCGGTCTGCTGGTCTCACTTTATTATGGCACGCAGTTTCTGCGCCCCCGCTTCGGTCACGGCGCCGATCAGGGAGGCAGACGCACGCCCTGGATCATCGGCGGCGTCGCCGTGCTTGCCGCAGGCGCGCTGGGGGCGTCGCTTTCCGTCGGCCTGATGGAGCATGTGGCGTGGGCGGGGATCGCAACGGCGGTGCCGTCTTTCCTGCTGATCGGTCTTGGAATCGGCGCGGCTGGCACCAACCTGCTGGCATTGCTGTCGACACGGGTGAGTGCAGAACGGCAAGCGCCTGCTGGCAGCCTTGTCTGGATCATGATGATTTTCGGCCTTGCCGTCACGGGGATCACGGCAGGCCAGTTGCTGGATCCCTACAGCCACTCGCGTCTTGTCTCTGTCACGCTGGGTGTCAGCGCGGTCGCGATGACGCTCACCGTGATCGGGATCTGGGGTCAGGAACGCGGCGAGAAGCGCCATGTCGAAAAAAGGCAAGATGATTTCCGGGACGTGCTCCGGGAACTATGGGTTGATCCGCGCGTGAGAATATTCACGATTTTCGTCTTTGCTTCGATGCTCGCCTACAATTTGCAGGACCTGATACTGGAGCCCTTCGCGGGTCACGTCTTTGGCATGACCGTGGGTGAAAGCACCAAGCTGGGCGGCATGCACCACGGCGGCGCGCTGATCGGCATGATCGCTGTTTTGCTGGGCGGAACGGTGCTGGCGCGTTGGATGACGCTGCCGATACGTGTCTGGATCGTCGGCGGGTGCATCCTGTCAGGTCTGTCGCTCGTGGGTCTCGCCTATGGCGGCATGCAGGCGGCAAGCTGGCCCATCGCGGCGAATATCTTTTTGCTGGGCATGGCGAACGGAGCCTTTGCGGTGGCGGCGATCGGCGCAATGATGGGCCTTGCGCGAGAGGGTGGTGACGGGCGCGAAGGCGTGCGCATGGGGCTCTTCGGCGCCGCGCAGGCCATTGCCTTCGGGCTGGGGTCTTTTGCCGGAACGGCGATGGTTGACGTGATGCGTCTGCTGACGCCCCAGAACGCGCTGGCCTATGGGTCTGTTTTTGCCTTCGAGGGTTTTGTTTTCTTGATCGCGGCGGCGCTCGCCCTGCGACTTACTTCACCAAAAGCGGTGTCCAGTGCGCGACCCGCCATGATGCCGGGAGAATGACATATGTATGACGTCGTCGTCGTAGGCGGAGGCCCGTCAGGGGCCACGGCCGCGCTTGATCTGGTCCGCTCGGGCCACAGGGTGGCTCTGCTGGATCGGGAGGGCCGGATCAAACCTTGTGGCGGCGCGATTCCGCCCGCGCTGATGCGGGATTTCCACATCGGCGAGGATCAGCTTCTGGCCAAGGTCAACACGGCGCGGATGATTTCGCCGACAGGCCGGTCTGTCGATATCCCGATCGAAAACGGCTTTGTCGGCATGGTGGATCGCAAGGACTTCGACCCGTTTCTGCGCAAACGTGCCGCCGACGCAGGGGCGGACTATTTCACGGGCACCTTCCTCCGGATCGAGCGGCCAGATGGAACGCCCGTTGTGATCTACCGCGACAAGGCCACGCAGGACGAGCGTGAGTTGCGCTGCAAGCTGGTCATCGGCGCGGATGGCGCGAAATCGCGTGTGGGTCTGGCAGAGGTCAAGGATGCCGACAAGGTGCCGCTCGTCTTTGCCTATCACGAGATCATCAAGGCCCCGCCCAAGTCCGAGGTCTACGATCCGGTGCGCTGCGACGTGATTTACGACGGTGCGATTTCACCGGATTTTTACGGCTGGGTGTTTCCGCACGGGGAGAGCGCGAGCGTCGGCATGGGAACCGAGATCTCGTCCGTCAACCTCAAGGACGCGACGGCTGCGCTGCGCGAAGCCTCCGGTCTGTCGCACTGCGAAACACTGCGCAAGGAGGGCGCACCGATCCCCCTGCGCCCGCTCGATCGGTGGGACAACGGCAAGGACGTGTTGCTCGCGGGCGACGCAGCTGGTGTTGTCGCACCCAGCTCCGGCGAGGGGATTTACTACGCGATGGTCGGGGGCAGGGTGGCCGCCACCGCCTGCGCGGCAGCGCTTGCCTCGGGCCGGGTGAAGGATCTGCGTCTTGCACGGCAACTCTTCATGAAAGAGCACAAGATGGTGTTCCGGGTGCTGGGCTCAATGCAGAACGCCTATTACCGCAGCGATGAACGGAGAGAACGCTTTGTCTCGCTCTGCCATGACATCGACGTGCAGCGCCTGACCTTCGAGGCCTATATGAACAAGAAACTCGTGCGCGCCCGACCCATGGCGCATCTGAAGATCGGACTGAAAAACCTTGCGCACCTGACCGGCCTTGTGGCAACGACGCGTGTATGACGATCATGATCCCGACCTGGGTAAACGGCAAACTGACACCGGTTGAAAAACTCGAGGCCCATCAGAAGGGTCTGCGGCACAAGGCCGTGTCAGTTTTCGTCGTCAAAGGAGACATGGTGCTGATGCAGCAGCGTGCAATGAGTAAGTACCATACGCCCGGGCTCTGGACGAATACCTGCTGTACCCATCCGGAATGGGATGAAGAACCCGAGGCCTGTGCCTTGCGCAGGTTGAACGAGGAGTTGGGGATCACGGGCCTTGTGCCGCAGCACCGCCACCATCTGGAATATCGCGCCGACGTCGGCGACGGTCTCATCGAGCACGAGGTCGTGGATGTTTATGTGGCCGAGGCGGATGAAACGATGCCGCTGCTCCCGAATCCGGATGAAGTGATGTCTGTCGACTGGATGTGCTTTGCCGATCTGCTCGGAGCGGTGGAGAAAACGCCGGAACGCTTTACCCCATGGCTTCGCATCTACCTGAGAGATCACGGACAGACGATATTCGGCACCCTTGCCGAACCCGTCTTTGTTTTCTGAGGGTTTCCTTTTCGGTTTGTTGCGCGCCCGGTCGCATCCGGGTTACCCGTTCAGCCCGCGTCGGCTATTACGGATCGCGGCTTCGCAGGAGCCGGGACTGTTCGGGTCACATGTGCGGTATCCCGTGTTCGCGCGCACGCTGTGCGTGACATAAGTCCCGTTCGGGCCTTCCATCGTGCGTGTCCGCAGGTCGTATTCCCGTCCATTCAAAACGATGGTGCTGTAGCTTTCATCCTGAACCGTCGAGCAGCCGGAAACGATAACGGCGCAAGCGGCCCAAAACGCTTTGTTCGTCATTCAGAGCACTCTCCCTGGGCTAAGGTGAGTGCCTCGAAAATACGGGCACTCAGATACCGAGAAACAGATTTCGGTAGTATAAGTCGTGTACGTAGGTTGTCGAAGCATATTCAGCACGTTTGCCTACCTTGGAGCGAATGATTTGCGCAACGGTAACATGTGAGCGATACTTGAGCTGCGACTGCTATTGGCTCTGAGGGTAGGGGCGTTGGCGCGTCTCTTCCATCATCTTTTCGCGGAAGACCTCAGCTGGCGTTTTCCATCCGAGGCATTTGCGGGGTGTGGCGTTGAGGCGGTCACAGATCATTTTCAGTTCATGATCTGAGATCGCCGTGATGTCGCGCTTTCCCGGCAGCCATCTTCGCGCACGTCGATTTGTGTTTTCTACGGTGCCTTTCTGCCCCGGGCGGGATGGATCACAGAACCTCGTCCGGGTTCCGATCTCAGCCTGAAGGTGGGGCCAGCTGACGAACTCAGTGCCCCGGTCGAAAGTGATTGAACGGCGGGCAATGTCCAGCCCTGCCTGATGCGTGCGATCACGGTTTGGCACAGGTCTGGATGCCGGATCAGCTTGCGCTGCACAGATCGACGCTTGTCAGTCTGCAATTGAGCTGCATGACCGAAGTAACCAGCATACTTCTCGGAGAATGACTCAGCTGCCCGGAAATTGCGGTTGATCTCGCGATGAATGGTCGATTTCGAGCGCTTCAGGACACGCGCCATCTCTCGGACGGGGACTTTCGCGTGCCACCAATCCTCAATTCTCCGGCGTTCTCTCAAGCTCGGTTGCGTGTAAACGGCTCCCATGCCATGATCTCCTATCAGATAACCCATTGGTATCTAATAGGAGTCGCACTTCACGGTAGCGCGCTCCGTTCCACAAGCGACGTCAC
>JASFFN010000198.1:0-4873 GCA_050124275.1 Roseobacter sp.
CAACTACTCCGCCTCGGGGCAGATCAACGCGCCCGAGCGCGAAGTCTTTGGCATTCTGGTCACCGGCCCCAATACCGAAGCCTGGGCGACCTATCTTTTCTGTCTCGCCTTCACCATCGCCAGCGCCCTCATCGCGCGCAACCTGACGCGCGGCTCGGTCGGGCGGCAGTGGATGGCGATCCGCGACATGGACATCGCCGCCGAGATCATCGGGGTCAACCCGCTGAAAGCCAAGCTGACCGCCTTTGCCGTCAGTTCGTTTTTCGTGGGCATTTCCGGGGCGCTGTTCTTTGCCGTCTATCTCGGGGCCGTGGAGGTGGGAGAGGCATTTGGCATCAGCAAGTCGTTCCTGGTGCTTTTCATGATCATCATCGGCGGGCTTGGGTCGATCTTCGGCAGTTTCGCCGGCGCGGCCTTTCTTGTCCTGCTCCCGGTGCTTCTGAAAGTGGTGGGTGCGGACATGTTGGGCTGGCCCACGGATATCGTCGCGCATCTGAACCTGGTGATCGTCGGCGGGCTGATCGTCGTCTTCCTGATCGCCGAGCCGCACGGGCTGGCGCAGCTCTGGCGGGTGGCAAAGGAAAAATTGAGATTGTGGCCCTTCCCGCATTAAGGTGGGGCCATGCAACAACGGCGGGTCGCATCCGCCGCATCAGACGCCGGGAGACCGGCGCATCGGACAAAAAACAAAGGGAGGTATACCGATGAAACTGAAACTGGCAACCTGGGCAACGGCGGCCATGATGGCGGCAAGCCCCGTGATGGCGGAACTTGTGTTCCCGTCCCTCAGCTACCGGACGGGGCCCTATGCCGCCAACGGCATTCCATTTGCCGATGGCTACGCGGATTATTTCACGCTGCTGAATGAACGGGATGGCGGCATCGGTGGCGTGCCGATACGTGTTATCGAATGCGAGACGGGCTACAACACGGAAAAAGGCGTCGAATGCTACGAAAGCACCAAGGGCGAAGGCTCTCTGGTGTATCAGCCGCTGTCCACGGGTATCACCTATCAGTTGATCCCGAAAGCAACCGCCGACGGCATCCCTGTGCACTCGATGGGATACGGGCGAACATCGGCAAAGGATGGAACCGTCTTCCGCAACATCTTCAACTACCCTGCGAACTACTGGGACGGGGCCTCTATCGCGATCAACCACCTGCTGGATCTGAACGGTGGCGATCTGTCCGGCAAGAAGGTGGCGCTGGTCTATCACAACTCCGCCTATGGCAAGGAGCCGATCCGCACGCTCGAGGAACTCGGCAAGAAGCACGGGTTCGAACTAACCCTGCTGGCGGTGGATCATCCCGGTCAGGAACAGAAATCCCAGTGGCTGCAGATTCGCCGCGAGCGTCCTGACTACGTGCTTATGTGGGGCTGGGGCGTGATGAACCAGGTGGCCATTCAGGAAGCGGCGAATATCCGGTTCCCGATGGAGAATTTCATCGGCATCTGGTGGTCCGGGTCTGAAAACGACGTGGAACCCGTAGGCGATGCGGCGAACGGCTACAAGGCACTGGCGATGCATGCGGCGGGCAGCGACTTCCCGATCTTTGACGACATCCAGAAGTACGTGATCGATGCGGGCAAGGCCGCCGGTGCGGGCGATCAGGTTGGCTCGGTGCTCTACAACCGCGGACTCTATGCAGCGATGCTGGCGGCTGAAGCCGCAAAGACGGCGCAGGAAATTCACGGTACGGCGGATATCACACCGGCGATGATGCGCGACGGGATGGAAGCACTGGAGATCACCGAGGCGAAGATGGCCGCGCTTGGCATGCCGAACTTTGGCCCGGAGTTCACCGTGTCCTGTGAGAACCATGGCGGCAACGGTTTCGGGGCTGTCTCGCAGTGGGATGCGGGTGCTGGCAAATGGACGCTGATCAATGACTTCAACCAGTCCGATCAGGAAGTCATCTCCGCGCTGATCGCGGAGGATGCGGCAGCCTTTGCATCCGAGAACAACATCACGCCCGGCTGCAATTAATCAACCGGCCCCGGCGGCATCGTTTCATGCCGCCGGGGTGTTGCATTCAAGATTAAAGAGACGCGCCCATGCTCGATCCGGCAGTCGACCAGACAACCACGGCGGAAACGGTTCTCGAGGTCAACAACATCGAGGTGATCTACAATCACGTGATCCTCGTGCTGAAAGGCGTGAGCCTGAAGGTCCCCAAGGGCGGTATAACCGCTCTTCTCGGGGGCAACGGGGCGGGCAAGACCACCACGCTGAAAGCCATTTCGGGCTTGCTGGCTTCCGAACGCGGAGATGTCACCAAGGGCTCGATCAGGTACCACGGCGAGGTGATCCAGCACAAGGATCCAGCCGACATCGTCAAGGCCGGCGTGGTGCAGGTGATGGAGGGGCGGCATTGTTTCGAGCATCTCACCGTCGAGGAGAACCTGCTCACCGGTGCCTATACACGACGGGATGGCAATGCCGCCATCCAGCGTGATCTGGAAATGGTCTACGCCTACTTCCCGCGCCTCAAGGAGCGGCGCAAATCACAGGCGGGCTATACCTCGGGGGGCGAACAGCAGATGACGGCCATCGGGCGCGCGCTGATGTCCCGGCCCGAGACAATCCTGCTGGATGAACCTTCCATGGGACTTGCGCCGCAACTGGTGGAGCAGATTTTCGAGATCGTGAAATCCGTGAACGAAAACGAGGGCGTCACCTTTCTGCTGGCCGAGCAGAACACCAACGTCGCGCTGCGGTTCGCGCATTACGGCTATATTCTCGAATCGGGCCGTGTGGTGATGGACGGGCCCGCGGCGGAGTTGCGGGAGAACCCCGATGTGAAGGAGTTTTATCTCGGCATGTCGGAAGAGGGGCGCAAGTCCTTCCGGGACGTGCGCAGTTACCGCCGGCGCAAGCGCTGGCTGAGTTGAAGACGAGGAACCACGCCGGATGACCGAAGCCACCCATTTCGACCACCTGGAGACGAGAAGCGCCGAGGCCCGAGCCGAGGATCTTGCGGCGTTTCTCCCGGCGCAGATTTCGCTAGCGCAGGGCCTGCCCGGCTATGGCGGTACGCTGGACGGCTTCGACCCGAGGCAATTCAAAGATGTCGCGTCTCTCGCTGCCTTGCCCGTTTTGCGCAAATCAGACCTCAGCCGCGCGCAGGCGGCCAATATGCCGTTTGGTGGGCTGACGACAAAACCGGTGCATGATTTCAGCCACGTTTTCCAGTCTCCCGGACCGATTTACGAGCCGTTTTCGGCAGGCAATGACTGGTTCCGCATGGGGCGTTTTCTGCATGCCGTTGGTATCGGAAAGGGCGATATCGTCCAGAACTGTTTTGGCTATCATCTCACGCCGGCAGGGGCGATCTTTGAAAGTGGCGCGCGCGCGGTCGGTGCCACGGTGCTGCCTGCCGGTACCGGGCAGACCGAGTTGCAGGTGATCGCCGCGCGGGACGTGGGCAGCACGGCCTATGCGGGCACGCCGGATTTCCTGAAGGTGATTCTCGACAAGGCGGACGAGATGGGGGTCTCGCTTGGCATAAAGAAAGCAGCCGTCAGCGGCGGTGCGCTGTTCCCGTCCCTGCGCGCCGAATATGCGGATCGCGGAATCCTGTGCCTGCAGTGTTATGCAACGGCGGACTTGGGAAATATTGCTTACGAGTCTCAGGCGATGGAGGGCATGATTCTCGATGAAGAAATCATTGTCGAGATCGTCACGCCCGGCACGGGCGATCCCGTGCCCGATGGTGAGGTGGGCGAGGTGGTCGTCACGACGCTGAATGCGGACTATCCGCTGATCCGCTTTGCCACGGGGGATATGAGCGCCTTTTTGCCCGGGCAAAGCCCGTGCGGGCGCACCAATCAGCGGATAAGGGGCTGGATGGGTCGTGCCGATCAGACCACAAAGGTGAAGGGCATGTTCGTGCGGCCGGAACAGGTGGCCGCTTTTGTGGCGCATCACGAGGAGGTGGTAAAGGCGCGGGTCGTCGTCACCCGCGTCGGAGAGCAGGACGTGATGACGGTGCGGGTCGAGGCGCAGGGCGGTGATGCCAACCGGTACGCGGCAAAAGTCGTCGAGACCCTCAAGCTGAAGGCGGCGGTCGAGGTTGTCAGCCCCGGCAGCCTGCCCAAAGACGGATTGGTGATCGAAGATCAGCGCAGCTACGACTGACACGGGCAATTTGCTTTACCATGCCGCCGAGATCGACGCGGCACGATGTCTGGCGGTTTTGATTCCCGGTGCGTTCTCGCGGATCAGTATTTTCGAGCGGGCGGAGGCCTGGCGCGGGCGCGGATACGCACTGGTGTATTACCGCTTGCCGGGTCTGGACGGGCGCCCGCTGTCGCCCCCGCTCGATCTCGAGGCTGCTGCCGGCGAGATCGTTGCCTTGGCGCGGCGATACCCCGATAAACCCCTGCGCTTTCTGGGGTATTCCACTGGTGGCCCCATCGCGCTGATTGCGGCCGCACAGGTGAGCGGCGATGTCAAAGTGGCGCTGATGTCGACGGCCGTGGAGCGCGGCGGTGGCCTTGCAACGGCCGTGCGGACTGTCGCAGATCTTGCCGTCGCGGTTCGTGACACGCGGTCGGTGCGGCTCGCAACCGTCTGGTTTTCCTATTACCGTGTCTTGCTCTTCGGACGCGCCGTGCGCCATGACGCCAGCCTTGCGGACCGCGCAAAAGCCATCATCGAGGCGCGCCGCAACAGGATCGTCCTGCCGACCGCAGGATTGCGGCGCGCGCACACGCGCGCGCTGCGTCGCTGGCGCAAACCGGCAGGCCTGCGGTTCCCGTCCGATCAGGTACATCTATTCTGGGGGCGGGAGGATTGTGTCTTCCATCAGAACCAGATCCAGCGATTTGCCAGGCAGATCGGCGGGGCCGGGGTGACCGCGTATCCGGGTC
>JASFFN010000199.1:0-4867 GCA_050124275.1 Roseobacter sp.
GCGGCATCGCGCGGGGCTCTGCGCCACGGTGGTGCATTACCGGGGCAAGCGCGCGATCCGCGAGGTGGGCCGCGCCATGGGGCTGACCGAGGATACGATCTCGGCGCTGTCCTCACAGCTTTGGGGCTTCTTCTCTACAAAGGGGATCGAGGCCGAGCGCATGGCCGAAATCGGGCTCGACGCGGGGGACCGCCGCCTGCAGCAGACGCTGGCGCTGGTCTACGAGATCAACGGCTTTCCGCGCCACCTCAGCCAGCACGTGGGTGGCTTCGTTATCACCGAGGGTCGGCTCGATGAGCTGGTACCGATCGAGAACGCCACGATGGAAGGTCGTACGGTGATCTGCTGGGACAAGGACGACATCGAGGCCCTGGGCATCCTGAAAGTCGATGTGCTGAGCCTTGGCATGCTGACCTGCATCCGCAAGGCCTTCGATCTGCTGAAGATGCACCACAACGTAAGCCACACGCTGGCCACGCTGCCGCCCGAAGATCCGAAGGTCTACGACATGCTCTGCCGGGCCGACAGCATCGGGGTCTTTCAGGTGGAAAGCCGGGCGCAGATGAACTTTCTGCCCCGCATGCGCCCGCGCTGTTTCTACGATCTGGTGATCGAGGTGGCGATCATCCGCCCCGGCCCCATTCAGGGGGACATGGTGCATCCCTATATCCGCCGCCGCAACGGGGAGGAGGCGGTCTCCTTTCCGTCGGACGAGTTGGGGGAGGTGCTGGGCAAGACGCTTGGCGTGCCGCTCTTTCAGGAGCAGGCGATGCAGATCGCCATCGTGGGGGCAGGCTTTACCCCCGATCAGGCCGACCGCTTGCGCCGCTCGCTTGCCACCTTCAAACGCCATGGCAACGTGAGCGAGTTCAAGACGCTCTTTCTGCGCGGCATGAAGCGCAAAGGCTATGAGGATGACTTTGCCGAGCGGTGCTTTTCCCAGATCGAGGGCTTCGGCTCCTACGGCTTTCCCGAAAGCCACGCGGCGAGCTTTGCGCTGCTGGTCTATGCCTCAAGCTGGCTCAAATGCCATCATCCGGGCATCTTCGCCTGCGCGCTTCTCAATTCCCAACCCATGGGATTTTACGCACCAGCCCAGATCGTGCGCGACGCGCGCGAACATGGAGTCGAAGTGCGCCCGATCTGCATCAACACCAGTTTCTGGGACAATGTGATGGAGCCTGACGGGCATGGCGGCCTCGCGTTGCGTCTCGGGTTCCGGCAGATCAAGGGGCTCGGCGAAGAAGATGCCAGTTGGCTCACAGCCGCGCGGGGCAACGGCTATCGTTCCGTGCGGGATGTCTGGCGGCGCGCGGGGCTGGCCCCCGCGATGGTGGAACGGCTGGCCGAGGCGGATGTTTTCGCAGGTCTCGGTCTCAACCGGCGCGATGCTTTATGGGAGGCCAAGGCGCTTGCCCCGGGGGCGCCCCTGCCGCTTTTCGGAGGTGACATGGACGGTGAGGCCATCGACGAGCCCGCGGCCCTTTTACCGCAGATGACGTTGGGAGAAGAGGTGGTCGAGGATTATGTCTCGATGCGGCTGACGCTCAAAGCGCATCCGATGGCCCTTTTACGCCACCGTCTCACACCACCCCCCGGCAAGACCCCTTCCTCCGTGTTTGTGTCAGACCGAAAGGCCCCTGATCTGTCAAAGCTGAGCTATACGCGCGGCAACCCGGACTAGAACAGGAGCATAACTCGCCCCTTCACCCTGCAGGTTTCAGTCGCTAAAAGAGCCTCAACAACAAACAGCAGGCATACGCATGACCAGACCCAAACCCGTGGTCCTTTGCATTCTTGACGGCTGGGGCATAAGCGACCGGCGCGAAGGCAACGCCCCCCTGCTGGCGAATACGCCCAATATGGACCGCCTGATGGCGACCTGCCCGCATGCGACGCTGACCACCTTCGGCCCCGATGTCGGGTTGCCACGTGGGCAAATGGGCAATTCCGAAGTCGGGCATACCAACATCGGGGCCGGCCGTGTGGTCGCCATGGATCTCGGCCAGATCGATCTTGCCATCGAAGACGGCAGCTTTGCCAAAAACGCCCGTCTCAGAGACTTTATTCAGACGCTCAAAAAGACGGGCGGAACGGCGCACCTGATGGGCGTCGCGTCGGACGGCGGCGTACACGGACACTTGCAGCACATGATCGCCGCAGCTCAGGCGATAGATGCAGCCGGTGTTCCGGTCGTGATACATGCCCTGACCGACGGGCGCGATGTCGGTCCGCGGTCTGCGTTGACGTATCTGGAGACGCTGGAAACCGCCTTGCCCTCTGCCGTCAAAATCGCCACCGTTTCCGGGCGGTACTATGCGATGGACCGGGACAACAGATGGGACCGCGTCGCGCTGGCCTATGCTGCGATCGTCAATGCGGATGGCCAGACGGCGGCATCTGCGTCCGATGCGGTGAAATCCGCCTATGCGCGCGGCGAGGATGACGAATTCATTAAACCGACCGTTCTGGACGGATATGACGGTGCCGTGGATGGAGATGGTTTCTTCTGTCTCAATTTCCGCGCGGACCGCGCCCGTGAAATCATGGCGGCCATCGGTGCCCCCGATTTCAAAGCCTTCGATGCCGGAAAACGACCGGACTGGGCCTCCCTGATGGGCATGGCGCAGTATTCCGACGCGCATTCCGACTATATGACGACCATGTACCCAAAGCCCGAGATCGTGAACACTTTGGGCGATTGGGTGGCTCAGCACGGGCTGCGGCAATACAGGCTGGCGGAGACGGAGAAATATCCTCACGTGACGTTCTTTCTGAATGGCGGCGAGGAAGTTTCATTCGAGGGCGAAGACCGCCTGATGCCCAAATCGCCCGATGTGGCGACCTATGATCTGAAGCCCGAAATGTCCGCGGAAGAGGTAACGGATGCATTTGTCGCCGCGATAGAGGCAGGTTACGATCTGATCGTGGTCAACTATGCCAATCCGGACATGGTTGGCCACACCGGCGATCTCGACGCGGCGATCAAGGCCTGCGAAGCTGTTGACAGGGGGCTCGGTCGCGTGCTGAAGGCTCTCGAAAAAGCCGGGGGGGCCATGATCGTCACCGCCGATCACGGCAATTGCGATGTCATGATCGATCCCGAAACAGGCGGCCCCCATACCGCGCACACGCTCAACCCGGTGCCGGTGATCGTCGTTGGTGCGCCCGCAGGTGCATCGATGAGAAACGGCCGCCTTGCTGATCTGGCCCCGACTATACTGCATCTGATGGAACTGGACCTGCCTGCGGAAATGACCGGTGAGTGTCTGCTTGCATGAAATATGCTTTCGCCTTTCTTGTGATTTGGTTGACGGTCGGCTCGGCTCTGGCGACGCCGGCGGACGATGCGCGCGAGGCCATGGCGCTGCTGGACACGGCAACTCAACAGCTTGAAGCGGCGCAGTCCTCGAGAGACCGCGTGCGTGCCCTTACGGCGACCATTTCGGCATACGAAGCCGGTCTGAGCGCACTGCGCAGCGGGCTGCGTCAGGCAGCGGTCAGACAAGCCGAACTGTCGGAGGCGCTGCAGGCACACGATGGTGAGATCGCGGCTCTGCTCGCGGCCTTGCAACGGGTTGGCGGCACCGGGTCCCCCGTCGTGCTGCTGCATCCGGCGGGTCCTGTTGGCACCGCAAGGGCCGGGATGCTGGTGGCCGAACTGGCACCTGCGCTGGATGCGAAAGCAGCAGACCTGCGGCAGGATCTTGCGGAACTCGAAGAGTTGCAGAACGTTCAAAAAGACGCACTTGAGCGGCTGGAGGCCGGTTTGCTGGAGGTCCACAGGGCCCGTACCGCACTCAACCAGGCGATCGCCAACCGCAGCGATCTGCCAAAGCGCTTCATCCTCGATCCGGTTAATGAGGCGGTTCTGGTCGCTTCCGCGCAGACCCTTTCCGAATTTGCCATGGGACTTGATCTCATGATTGCAGAGGATGTGGTGGAGGCTAGCTTTGACATTGCAGCAGAGAAAGGTTCGTTGCCGGCGCCTGTGGCAGGCAAGGTCCTGCGGCGCGCCGGGGAAAGGGATGCCGCCGGCGTCGCTCGGCCGGGACTAATACTGGCGACCGCCCCGCGCGCGATCGTGACGAGCCCCGTCCCGGCGACCGTGCGCTACGTGGGTCCCCTGCTTGATCTCGGACAAGTGGTGATCCTTGAACCCCAGTCGGATTTGCTGTTTGTTCTCGCAGGGCTCGGAACCGTGTATGGTGCTGCCGGAGATTTGATCGAAGCCGACACTCCGCTGGGTCTTATGGGTGACGGAACTGATAAAAGTGAATCAGAAGCTTCAACAGATGGTGATGAGTCTGGTGCCGAAGGCATAGAAACGCTCTATATAGAAGTCAGAGAAAAGAATACGCCCGTGGATCCCGCGTTGTGGTTTCGGGTAGATAAGGATGGGTAAAGCGATATGAAGAAATTTGCCATGGCGGCCTTGGGGGGTACCCTTGCAGGCGCGATTGCGACAACCCAGGTCGCGGGCCCGTTGCTGGCGCAGGAAGCAGCCAAGTCCAGCAGCGTTTACGAGCAGCTTGACCTGTTTGGCGACATTTTCGAGCGCATCCGTGCGCAGTACGTCGAAGAGGTCGATCCCGGCGAACTGATCGAGGCGGCGATCAACGGCATGCTGACGTCTCTCGATCCGCACTCCAGCTACCTCAGCCCTGACGACGCAGCCCAGATGCGTGTTCAGACCCGGGGCGAGTTCGGCGGGCTCGGAATCGAGGTGACGCAGGAAGAGGGTTTCGTCAAAGTCGTTTCGCCGATCGACGGAACCCCGGCCGATGAAGCTGGCGTCGAGGCGGGTGATTACATCACCCACGTGGACGGCGAATCGGTCCTCGGATTGACGCTGGACGAGGCCGTG
>JASFFN010000200.1:0-4861 GCA_050124275.1 Roseobacter sp.
GGAAGTAAAGGATCCGCTTGCATCCGAAATGGGCATCATCGCAGATGAGTCGGCCTACGGCCGGGATGTGGGCGAAGCCCTGAAAGAGATGGCGGAGCGCCTCGATATGCAGGACTTGCGCTTCCTCGCCGTCGCCGTCAACATCCAGCAAACCTCGGGTGGTAACCTTGCCGAAATCCTCGACGGTCTGGCCAAGGTTATCCGCGCGCGCTTTCGGCTTTTCCGCCGCGTGAAAGCCATCACGGCAGAGGCGAAATGGTCCGGCAAGTTCTTGTCCGGCTTTCCGATCGTTTGTCTGGTCGTCATAAACATCAGCGATCCGCACTACTATGACGAAGTCCGCGATCATCCGTTCTTTATTCCGGCCTGTTTCATTGTCGGTATCTTCCTTGCGCTCAACCTCCTGGTCATGCGCATTCTGACCGACATCAAGGTATAAGGAGTTCGACACGTGGAAATGTTGAGCAATATCAATGCGCTGGCAGTTGAATACATGGGGCCTCTCGGACCCATCATTCTCTTGGGTTCGCTCGGGGTCATCATGGTCGCGCTGACGATCTCGATCATGTTGTCGCAACCGGAAGACCCGATGACAAAGCTGAAAAAACAGCTGAACACCTCGTCGACCAAAGAGCCCGAAAAACGCCTGCGTCAGGGCGAACGCAACGTACCACTCGAAAAGTTCGCCTCGTTCCTCGAGCCGAAGGATGTCGCCGAGTTGAGCAAGATGCAACTCATGCTGCGTCAGGCCGGGTATCAAAGTCAGGACTCAGTCCGCTTCTTCCACTTTGCGCAATTCTCCCTGGCGATTCTGGGGCTTTTGCTGGCGTTCGTCTATCTGAACCTGCTGGAAGGTGGTGAAGGCCTGAGTACGACGAAAATGATGGTTTACACAATCATCCCCGGTGCGATTGGATATTATCTTCCGACCTACTGGATCACGCGCCGCGTCGAGGCGCGCAAGGAGGAAATCACCCAAGGTTTTCCCGACAGCCTCGACATGATGCTGGTCTGCGTGGAAGCAGGGCAATCACTCGATCAGTGTATTGTGCGGGTTGGCAAGGAATTGCATGCATCCTACCCGGCGCTCGCGCAGGAGTTTGAAGTCGTCGCCTATGAAATGAAGGCGGGCAAGGACAAATCGACGGTTCTAAACGACTTCGCCGAACGTTGCGGGGTGCAGGATTTGTCCGCCTTCGTGACAGTGCTCAACCAATCGGCACAATTCGGAACCTCGATCGGCGAGGCGCTGCGGGTCTATGCGGGCGAGATGCGGGACAAGCGCGTCATGCGGGCCGAAGAGGCAGCAAACAAGTTGCCAACCAAGATGACCCTTGCCACAATGATGCTGACCGTTCCACCGCTGCTGATCATCCTGGTTGGCCCGTCGGTACACGGCATCACTGAACTGGGAAGTCTCAGCGTCGGAGGGCAATGATAAATCCGATCATGAGAGCCGTCAGGCTCGTTACCGTGACTATGCTTCTGACCGGACTGGCCGCTTGTGATACCACAGGCGGCCAGTCCTTGCCTCCAGACCAGGTCATGGCACCGGGTGTTGATCTGCGTGCCGAGGCCGATAACGCGGGGGTGGACGACGTAGAAGTCGGCCACCGACTGATCGCAGCGGGAGAATACGAGCTCGCGATCAAGGCGTTCAACCGAGCAGCTCTGGACCGCGGAAAACTCGATGCGGAAATCCTGTCGGGTCTCGGCACAGCGAATTTGGGCATGGGCCGTCTTGGTGAGGCAGAACTGCTTTTGAAGCGCGCCGTCAACGAGGAAGATGCGGAACCGGTCGACTTCAACAACTACGGTGTTTTGCTGATGGAACAGGGCAAAACGCGCGAGGCGGTGCGCTATTTTCAACGCGCTTTCGCCTTGAGCAATGGCGAAAACATCGCATTTCGTGACAATCTGCGCTTAGCGCTCGCAAAATCTGAAAATTCTGCTACAACTGAAGTGCAAAAAAGCAGTGAATACAAACTGGTGCGGCGGGGCAAAAGCGATTTTGTCATCCGACCTGCACCGTAAACGAGGCAAGAGCAGTAAAAGGACGCAAAAAATGCGCCACCCAAATGTCATGTGTATCTGCGTCGCAGGTATCCTATCCCTTGCAGGCTGTGCAGAGAAAAAAATGTCGGACGAGGAAACGGTCGAAAGGGCGTTTCAGGAAGTCAATGTCGTTGACGAATCCAATCTGAATGACGTCATGCTGACCGTTGCTGACCCGAACGAAGCGGTCGCCTACTTCCAGCGTTCATTGAAATCCGAACCCGACAGGATCGACCTGCGCCGGGGCCTCGCCTATTCCTATGTTCGCGCCAAGCGCTTCAGTGAAGGCGCGCTTGCCTGGAAATCCGTCACCGAACTTGAAGAGGCGACACCGGACGACAGCGTGAGCTACGCCGACGCGCTGATCCGTAACGGCGAATGGGCGGATGCGGAATCGGTACTGGACCAGGTACCGCCGACCTTTGAAACCTTCAACAGGTATCGCCTCGAGGCCATGATCGCAGACGCGAACAAGGAATGGACCAGGGCCGACAGCTTTTACGAAACGGCCGTGGGCCTGACCACCGCGCCCGCCGGCGTATTCAATAACTGGGGATACTCCAAGCTGTCGCGCGGCGACTACAAAGGTGCGGAAAGGCTCTTCGGAGAGGCGATACGCGAGGACAACAGCCTCTTTACCGCCAAGAACAATCTTGTCCTCGCCCGCGCCGCGCAACGTCGCTACACGTTGCCGGTGATCCCGATGGATCAGGTTGAACGGGCGCAGCTGCTTTACACAATGGGGCTGTCCGCGGTCAAACAGGGTGATGTCGAAACCGGCAAGGCATTGCTGCGGGATTCAATCGATACCCATCCGCAATACTTCGAACCGGCCATTCGCGCGCTGGAAGCGCTGGAAACGAGCGGCTAAGAACTGATGGCGATATCCGCTTTCGCAGCCCTGTGGTTCCTGCCCTGCGTTGTGCCGATTTGCCTCTATGTTGCCTACACTGATCTGGCCTTCATGAAAATTACCAACAAGACGGTCCTCACCCTGGGGGCCGTCTATCTTGCACTGGGCCCGTTCGTACTCCCAAGCCTCGAGGTTTACCTCTGGGGCCTTGCACAGTTTGCCGTCGTCCTCGTGGCGGGGATCGCGCTCAATGCAGCCGGGGTCATGGGTGCGGGAGACGCAAAATTCCTCGCTTTCGCAGCACCTTACATCAACATCGCCGACATCTCATCCGTGATGATAATCCTTGCCGCCGTGCTGCTGGCCTCGGTGGTCACGCACCGGGCCGTGCGCGCCACCCGTTTGCGCACCCTCGCGCCACAGTGGGAAAGCTGGACGCAGGGAAAACGGTTTCCCATGGGCCTTGCCCTTGGCCCTAGCCTTGCCCTCTATCTGTGCCTCGGCGCCCTCAATGGCGCCTGAATTACGCCATTTTTTTTCTCTAGGGTCGCCTTGAAAGCGCGCCTGCGCGAGATGGCAACAAACACCTGAGGCACACCAATGAACATGCAGACCGCCGACGTCATGGCCCCCCCGGCGCCCAAGACACTGGCAGATATGAAACTTTCCACGGTCATGATGCGCGACATCATCCTGAAGACAATGTTTCGGAAAAACGTGGACATGGTCACCGAATTGAGCCAGGCCGTTTGTCTGCCGATCCCCGTCACGCAGGAACTGGTTGATCTCGCACGCACTCAGCGTCTCCTTGAAGCGACCGGTACCCTGAACGCAAACAGCGGCAATGAAATGGGCTACCAGCTGACCGAGCAAGGCAAGGCGCGCGCTCTCGATGCGCTGGCACAGTCCGAGTATTTCGGCCCGATGCCGGTACCTCTGGACGTCTACAGCGAACAGGTAAAGCGTCAGTCGATTCGCAATATTCAGGTCACCCGCGAGCAGTTGACGGGCGCCATGGGCCATCTGGTCCTGCCCAACACACTACTCGACCAGCTCGGCCCGGCGGTATCTGCCGGACGGTCGATCCTGATGTACGGCCCGCCGGGCAACGGTAAGTCATCGATCTCGAACGGTATTCGCGACGCTCTGGGCGACAACGTCTATGTCCCCCGCGCCATCGAGTACGCCGGGCAGGTGATTACCGTCTACGACCCGATCGTGCATGCCGCCGTCGCCGAAGAGGAAGAAGACCCCAACGCGCTCCGCCGCACCACCCGCTTCGACAAGCGCTACGTGAAATGCGAACGCCCCACCGTGATCACCGGGGGTGAGCTTTCTCTCGACATGCTCGATCTCGTCTACAACCCGACCGCGCGCACCTATCAGGCACCGCTTCAGCTGAAATCCACAGGCGGCATCTTCATCGTCGACGACCTTGGCCGTCAGGCCGAACCGCCCCAGGCGCTCGTCAACCGCTGGATCGTTCCGCTGGAAGAGGCCAAGGACATTCTCGCCCTGCAATCGGGGGAAAAATTCGAGGTCCCGTTCGACACGCTCGTCATCTTCTCCACCAACTTCCACCCCAACGAGATCTTCGACCAGGCGGCTCTGCGCCGGATCTTCTTCAAGATCAAGATCGACGGCCCGAACCAGGAGAACTTCCTGAAGATTTTCGCCATGGTGGCCAAGAAACGCGGTATGCCGCTTGACGAAGAAACACTGGTGCACCTGCTCAAGGTGAAATATCCGGAAATCGACAACATCTATGCGAACTACCAGCCGATCTTCCTGATCGACCAGATGATCTCGATCTGCGAGTTCGAAGGCATCCCCTACCAGATGCGCCCCGACCTACTGGACCGCGCCTGGGCGAACATGTTCGTCAAGGACGAGCATATCGTCAAGTAACACTGCCTCTCCTACCCGGACACCGACCGTACTAGGTGTTCAGTC